>NZ_DCYC01000091.1:0-15985 GCF_002330965.1 Arsenicicoccus sp. UBA2120 | reverse complement strand
CGGGATGTGACCACTCGGCGTCTGAGGCCCCTCAGCTGCCGGAGCTGCGGCCCAGGGCGGGGCCTTGACCGGGCACCAGACCCTGCTGGTCCTGCTGGTCGAGCTGGTCCTGCTGGTCGAGCTGGCCCTGCTGGTCGACCTGGCCTTGCGACCGACCGGGTATGCCGGGCAGCTGCTGCACGCCACCTTGCTGCTGGAGCTGCTGGGGCTGCACCTGCTGGGCGGTCTGAGGCTGCTGCCCGGACGCGGCAGCCGCCCCACCCTGCGCGGCGACGATGCCGCCGACGGCGGCCGCGACGCCCACGCCGGTGCCGGCGAGGACCGCGGTGGCGGTGCGGATCGACTGCGAACCGCGAGACCTGGTGCTCATGAGAGGTTCTCCTGGGGGGTGCTGGTGACGGCGCTGGTGAGGGTGCCGGGGGCGGGGTTGTGGGTCGCGGGGTCGGCCTTGGCGCAGACGAGCCGGCCGTCAGGCGTCCGGGGCTCCGGGATCTCGACGAGCCTCGGCGCGGTCCGACGCACCGCCCTGGACGACGGCGCCCGGCCCACGAGCCGGTAGCCGAGGGCTCCCCCGACGGCCGCGCAGCAGACGATGGCGGTGAGCCGCAGCCACCAGGTGGCGGAGTCGGTGCCCCCGCCCACGGAGTGCAGCACCGCGACCGGCCACATCGCGTAGGCGAGCCAGTGCAGCCCCCGCCATACGGCGTAGGACAGGTGCTTGCGGACCAGGCTGCTCACGACGACCACGAGCAGCAGGTCGACGGCGAGCGTCCCGAGGCCCCACCACAGGGGGTTGGCCGCGTTGAGGAAGGGGACGAGCAGGTCCACGGCATTGAGCTGGGCCTCGGAGTCCAGCCACAGCGAGAGGACGTGCAGGACCAGGAATCCCGTAGCGGCCAGCGAGGCCCGCCGGTGGATCTCGGTGAGCGCGAACCTCGGCAGCTCGCGGTGCCGGAAGCCGCCGCTGGTCAGGATCCCCAGCACCATCGACACGGTGAGCAGCACGAGGGTGCTGACGCCGGTGCCGCGGCCGAGGGCCCAGAGTGCTTCGTTCATGACGCGACCGCCGCACCGGACGTGCGGGCCTGCTGCTCGGTCACACCCTCGGCGTCCGCGGGCCAGCCCCCGACGTAGGTCACGTCACCCTGCAGGTCGAGCAGCCGGGCCTGCACCTGGGCGCCGGCCAGCAGCCCGGGGGCGGTCGGGCCTGTGACCAGGGCGGCGGTCGACCAGGCGTTGGCGAGGACGCAGCTCGGGGCGGCGACGCTGGCCGAGGACCAGTGCGGCACGACAGGGAGCGACGTGGCGGGGTCGAGGATGTGGTTGAGCTCGCGGCCCTCGACCTGCCAGCGGCGTCGGCGCGTCGAGGAGGTGGCCATCGACCAGCCGGACGGCAGGCTGACCAGGGCGGCGGGGTCGTCGGGCAGGTCCTGCACGGACACCGTCCAGCCAGGGGCGGGAGCGGGTCCGGCCGTGGCGATATCACCACCGAGCGCCACCAGCACGCCGGTGCCGAGCTGCTCGGCGACGATGCGGGCGCACCGGTCCGCGGCCCAGGCCTTGGCGGTCGCGCCGAGGTCGAGCGTGACGTCGGCGGGGACGGTGACGGTGCCGGCCGCGCGGTCGATCCGCACCCGACGCCACCCGGGTGCCGGACGCTCGACGAGGCGGATCGTGCCGTGCGCGGTCGGGATCACCCGGCCGACGCCCTCCAGGTCGCGGCCGTAGCCCAGCCGCTCCAGCGCGGTGCCCACCGTCGGGTCGCAGGCGCCGTGCGTGACGACGGCCGCGGCGACGGCGGCCTCGGTCAGCGCGAGCATGGTCGGGCTCACCCGGACGGGTCGGCCGCCGGACCGGGCCAGCCGCGCGACCTCGGAGTCGTGGCGGAACCTGCTGGCTGCCAGCTCGACCCCCTGCAGCTCGTGGTCCACGAGGCGCTTGGCGGCGGGCAGCGCGCGCTCCTCGGACGTGACGAGGCGCATGGTGGTCGACCACAGGGCCCACTCGAGGGCGGGTCCGCGGGGGTGGGAGATCGTCTGCATGGCAGGGCCTTTCGAGGTCTGGTGGGTATGCCGTCAGCTGCCCGACGAGTGGGCCGCCGGTGCCCCCTGGGCCGCGGTCAGGCCCGAGGACGACGCGCCGTCCGTGCTGCTAGCGCTGTCAGCGGCGTCAGCGACGTCAGCGGTGTCAGCGGTGGATGTCGAGCTGGAGGAGGAGATGGAGCCGGTCGTCTGGCCGGCCACCTGCGAGGAGGCCGCGACGGTCGAGGCGGGCGCGGACGAGTCGTCAGGGATCGTCGTCAGGCCGATGGCCGCTGCGGCGACGGCCACTCCCACGCCGGTCAGGGTCGCGGTGGCCTGGCGGATGCGGCGGGCACCGGTCCGCCGGACGGCGTTCACGACACCACCTGGCGGATGTCGTCGAGGCTCGTGACGGTCCCCGCGAACCGGCGGTTGGTCCCTCCGCCATACGACGCCGTCTCCGGGGCCTGCGTGGTGACCGCGACGGTGCGGTGGCCGGCCCGCGGGCCGGGCGCAGCCTGTGCTGCGGCCGCACCGCCGACGAGCATCATGGCGGCGAGGGCGGGCGCGGCGGCCAGCCTCGATCGACCGAGTGCGCTGAATCCCATGGCGTGCTCCTTGATCTCGTGGGTTCCGTGCTGCGTTGTCCTCACTTCATCGCGCGGCTCTGTGGCGGTCGTTGGTCGTCTCTGTGCCCTTCCTGTGAGGGCTTCGCGTGGGAGAGTGAGCCGTATGCCGAACCGTCCCCGCGTCTTCGCGACCGACTTCGACGGGACGCTGCTGCGCACCGACGGCACGCTGTCGCCGCGCACCGCGTCCGCCATCGCCGCCGCCGAGGCCGCGGGCTGCACGGTGATCGTGGTGACGGCCCGACCACCGCGGTGGATGAAGGCCTTTCGCGAGCAGGTGGGCGCGCACGGCGTGGTGCTCTGCAGCAACGGGGCATTCGTCTACGACGCTCACGTCGACGCCGTGGTGGCGGAGCAGACCATCCCCGCCGAAGTCACGCTGGACGTGGCGTCACGGCTGCGAGCTTCCTTGCCGGGCATCGGCTTCGGCGTCGAGGGGCGGTCCGGGCTCGGCATCGAGCCGGCGCTGCGGGACCTGCGGGCTCCGGACGGCACCGTGGTCGACGACGCCCGCCGGGTGGCCGTCCTGGAGGAGCTGCTCGAGGACGAGCTCCCGGGCAAGCTCATCGCCCGGCACCCCCGGCTCGGGCCCGAGGAGTTCGTCGAGCGGGCGACGGCGCTCGTGGGCGAGGACGTGCACCTGGCCTACTCCGGCGCTCCGGGACTGGCCGAGATGACCGCCCTCGGCGTCACGAAGGCCACTGCCCTGCAACGCTGGTGCGCCGACCACGACGTGTCGTCGGCCGAGGTCTGGACCTTCGGCGACATGCCCAACGACGTGCCGATGCTGAGCTGGGCCGGTCGCAGCTTTGCCGTCGCGGGGGCGCATCCCGCTGCGGTGGAGGCGGCGTCGGACGGGTGCGCGGCCAACGACGAGGACGGGGTCGCCCGCATCATCGAGGCCGCACTCACCCCCTGACCCCTGCTCCCAAGATCGTGAGTGTTTGCTCCAAGAATGTTGGACGAAACGCTCACGATCGTGGAGGGGCGGGGGTGGGGGTGGGGGTGCGCGAGGCCGACACGACCCACTCGGTGACGCGGTCCAGGACGGCCGAGTCGATCCGCCACCGCTGCCAGTAGAGCGGGACCAGCACGTCGTGCCCGGGCGCCACCTCCACCAGGTCGTCGCGTCGCCCCAGCTGCGCGACCGGCAGCGCGCCCCACCCCAGCCCGCACCGCACCGCCATCGCGAAGTCCTCGGTCGACGGCACGGTGTGCACGAGTCCCGTTGCGGTCACGCCGAGCTCGCGCAGCACGCCGTCCTGCAGGTCGTCCTTGTCGTTGAACCTCACCACCGGCATCCGGGACAGGTCTCGCTCGTGCCGCTCCCACAGCCACCGGGTCGCGACCGGGACGTAGCGCATCGGTAGCAGCTCGGTGACCGAGCAGCCCTGCACCGCAACGGGGTCGGCGGTCAGAGCGGCGAGAACCCTTCCGGCGCGGAGCAGCTCGAGGCTGTGGTCCTGGTCCTCGACGTGCAGCTCGAGGCCGATGTCACCGGCCTCGGCCGCCTCGACGAGGACGTCCCGCGCCCACGTGGCGAGCGAGTCCGCGTTGAGGGCGATCGCGATGGTGGTCGCGGTCGACTGGGCGGTGAGCGCGGCGCCTGCCTCGGCCTCGAGGAGCGCCAGCTGCCGCGCCATACGGACCAGGACCTCGCCGGTCGAGGTGGGCCGGCAGGGCCGGGTGCGCTGCACGACGACCTGGCCGACCCGGCGCTCCAGGGCCTTGATGCGCTGGCTGACCGCCGAGGGCGTCACTCGCAGCTCGTCCGCCGCCGCCTCGAAGCTGCCCTCGTCGACCACGGCGAGCAGGGCGGCGAGCTGGTGGGAGTCCGCATGCATGAAGTCACTCTAATGATTCCGTAGGAACTGTCGTTGGACTGCATCGCGTGCCCGGCCTAGCGTCGTCGTCATGTCTCCCGTGCACAGCGCAGCCGTCGGCCTCCTCACCGGACTCGGTCTGATCGTGGCCATCGGCGCCCAGAACGCCTTCGTGCTGCGACAGGGACTGCTCCGGCAGCACGTCGGCGTGATCGTCGCGATCTGCGCGCTGTCCGACGCCGTGCTGATCCTCGCGGGCGTCGCGGGCGTGGGCGCCCTCATCACCTCCCACCCGACCGTCGTCACGCTGGCCCGCTGGGGCGGCGCGATCTTCTTGGTGCAGTTCGGGATCCGCACCGCCCTGGCCGCCCGCCACCCGGGCAGCCTCACCGCCGAGGAGCGCGGCGTCGACGGCCTGCGAGCCGCGGTGATGACCACGGTGGCCTTCACCTGGCTCAACCCGCACGTCTATCTCGACACGGTCGTCATGCTCGGGTCGCTGTCCGCCACGCACGGGCGGGACGGGCGGTGGTGGTTCGGGCTCGGGGCGATGGCCGGGTCGCTGCTGTGGTTCACCGCCCTCGGGTATGGCGCCCGCTGGTTGCGGCCACTGTTCGCCAAGCCCCGGGCGTGGCAGGTCCTGGACCTGGTGATCGCCGTCGTGATGATCGCGCTCGGCGTGAGCCTCGTCGTCGGCGCCTGACCCGTCGCGTCTGCCGTCAGGCCGTCAGCCGTCGTGCCGTGAGGCCGTGAGGCCGTGAGGCCGTCAGCGCAGGAGCCCCTGCTCCCGCGCCACCGCCACGGCGGCCGTCCGCGAGTCCACCCCGAGCTTGTCGAAGACGTGGACCAGGTGGGTCTTGACGGTGGCCTCGCTGATCAGCAGCTCGCGCGCGATCTCGCGGTTGCTGTGGCCCGCCGCGACGCGCGCGAGCACCTGCGCCTCGCGGTCGGACAACGCCGGGCGCGGGTCCCGCATGTGCCCGACCAGCACCTCGGCCGCGCGCGGCGCCAGGACCGTCTCCCCCCGGGCCGCACGCTCGACAGCGGCGACCAGCGTGGCGGGCGGCGTGTCCTTGAGCAGGTAGCCCGCCGCCCCCGCCTCGACCGCGCGGACGATGTCGGCGTCGGTGTCGTAGGTCGTGAGGATCAGCACACGCGGACCGTCCGGGTCGGCGCGCAGCGCGCGGGTGGCGGCGACCCCGTCGAGCCCCGCGCCGAGCTGCAGGTCCATGAGGACGACGTCGGGCCGCCGGGCGCGCGCCACGACGAGCGCCTCCTCGCCGGAGGCGGCCTCGCCCACCACGTCGACCTGGGCGTCGACCGCCAGCAGGGCGCGCAGCCCGGCCCGCACGACCGGGTGGTCGTCGACGACCAGGACGCGCACGGTCATGGCTGCTCCTGCCGGTGAGGGGTCGAGAGGGGGACGGTAGCCGCGATCGCGGTGCCGTCGCCAGGGGCTGACTCGACGTCGAGCCGCCCGCCCAGCTCGGTGAGGCGCGAGCGCATCGCGCGCAGACCGAATCCCGTGCCTCCCAGCGGCGCCGACGCCAGCCGGGACTCGTCGAAGCCCCTCCCGTCGTCGAGGACGTCCAGCGAGACGGAGGTGTCGGCATACGAGATGGTGACGACGACCCGAGAGGCGCCGGAGTGGAGGCGCACGTTGGCGAGCGCCGACTGGGCCACGCGCAGGAGCGCGACCTCGACCGTGGTCGGGATGGTCCGGGCGTCGCCGTCGACGTGCAGGGTCGTGCGTATGCCGGACTGCGCGCCCAGCCGCTCGAGGAGCCGCCCGATCGCGGCGGGCAACGGCGCCTGCTCCAGCGCGGACGGCGTGAGGGCGGCGACGACGCGGCGGGCCTCCTCGAGGTTGTCGACGGCGGTGGCCTCGATCTGCGCGAGCAGGGGTTCGCGCGAGGCGGGGTCGGCCGCGGCGGCGCGGGACAGCAGCACGATCGAGCTCAGGCCCTGGGCGAGGGTGTCGTGGATGTCGCGGGCGATGCGGGTGCGCTCGGTGGCGACCCCCGCCTCGCGCTGGGTGGCGGCGAGCTCGTCGTGCACGGCCACCAGGTCGTCCTGGGCGGCGACGAGCTGCTCGACGAGGCGCCGTCGGTCCTCGCTCTCGCGGAGCACCCGCAGGTAGGCGGCACCCGTCCCGATCGCGACCAGCGCCCCGAGCACCGGCCCGAGCACCATGCCGGCGCGCAGCGACTCCGGGCCGGCACCGCGCAGCTGCGCGACGACCACCACCGCGGTCATCAGGGCTGCGAGCGGGTGGGCGACCAGGGGCGGCAGCACCAGGACGCCGATGAGGATGAACGGGAAGGCCAGCCAGGAGAACTCGGGCGACACCACCAGCACGACCACGGCCCAGAGCGCCACGAGGACGCCCATCCACACCAGCGCCGACGAGCGCGGTCGGCCTCGCTCGCCTTCAGCGGCAGGCGGGGACGCAGGCGGGGACGCAGGCGCGGGTGCGGGTCGCCGGGCCAGGCCGGCGCCGACGGCATACCAGCCGAGCAGGACCATCGAGGCGAGGGTGACGAGGGCGGGCGAGGACCCGAGGACCAGGCCACGCACCGCGGCGACGGCGAGCAGCACCACGACCAGACCGTGCAGCGCCCCCTGGAGGCGCCGCACGGTCGGCGGGTGAGGGTCCGAGGTCATGGCCTCGAGGCTAGCCGTCGCGGCCACCACAGCCGCTCACCGGCGGCCGCGAGGACGGCGGGCACGACCAGCGTGCGGACCAGCAGCGTGTCGATCAGCACGCCGAGCCCGACGATGAGCCCGAGCTGACCGAGGGTGACGAGCGGCAGCACCCCGAGCGCCGCGAACACCGCCGCCAGCACGATCCCCGCGCTGGTGATCACGCCTCCGGTCGCGCCGACCGCGCGCACGACGCCCTCGTGGATGCCGTGGTCCTGCGCCTCGTGCAGGGTGCGGTGCGCGAGGAAGATCGTGTAGTCGATCCCCAGCGCCACCAGGAACAGGAAGGACAGCAGCGGCACGAGCACGTCCAGCCCCGGGAAGCCGAAGGCCGTCCGGCCGATCCAGGTCCCGAGCCCGATGGCGGCCAGCGCGCTGATCACGTTGACCCCCAGCAGGATCAGCGGTGCGACGACCGCGCGCAGCAGGGCCACCAGGACGAGCAGCACCACGAGCAGGATGAGCGGGGCCACGAGCGTGAGGTCGTGACGAGCGCCCACCTCGGCGTCGACCTGGCGGGCGGTCTGGCCCCCGACGACCGCGTCGGACCCGGGCACGGCGTGCACCGCGTCGCGCAGCCCGCGGACGACGTCCTGCGCTGCGGCAGAGTCGGGTTCGGCGCTGCCGACGACCATGGTGCGGGTCCACCCGTCGTGCTCGGCGACGGGCTGGACGCGGACCACCCCGGCCGTATGCCGGGCCGCCTCGGCCACGCGGGGTGCGGCCTCGGTGCGGCTGACCACCGTCATCGGGGCGCTCTCGCCCTGGGGGTAGTGACGCGCGAGCGTCTGCAGCCCGGCCGAGGACTCGGAGGCGACACGGAACTGCTCGGTCTGCGACAGCCCGACGCGCGTGCCGACGAGCCCGCTCGCCATGACGGCGGCCACGACGAGGCTGACGGCGAGGACCGGCACCGGGCGGGAGGTGACGGCGCGCGCCACGCGGGCCCACGGCCCGGTCGTCGAGGCGTCGGCGTCACCGACGCGAGGGACGAACGGCCAGAACAGCGTCCGCCCGCACATGGCGAGCGCTGCGGGGAGCACCACCAGCGCGAACGCCGCCGCGATCAGGAGACCCGCCGCCGACGTGGGGCCGAGACCCCGCGTGCCGGGCAGCACGGCCAGCACGAGCGTGAGCAGGGACAGGACGACGGTGACGTTGGAGGCGAGCACCGCCGGGCCGGTCGCCACGAGGGCGTCGCGCAGCGCGACCCGGTGGTCGTCGCTGCGACGCAGCTCCTCGCGGTAGCGCGAGATCAGCAGCAGCGCATAGTTGGTCCCGGCGCCGAAGACGAGGACGCTGACGATCCCGCTGTCGAAGCTGAGGCTCCACGCCTGGCCGATCGCCTTGGCCACCACGCCCGCCAGGCCGTCCGCCAGGGCGACGACCACCAGCGGCACCAGCCACAGCACCGGGGAGCGATAGGTCAGCAGGAGCAGCAGCGCGACGATCCCGATCGTGACGGCGAGCAGGCGCAGGTCGGCGCCGTCGAAGGCGCCCGCCACGTCCGCGCCGAACGCCGGCCCGCCGGTCACCTGGGCCCGCAGCCCCGGTGCCCCAGCGGTCCCCGCCGTCGCGGGTCCGTCCCCCGCCGTCGCCGCTCCGGGCCGCGCGATCGCGGCTCGCATCGCCTTGACGTCGGTGGCGATCTCGGTGTTGGGACGGTCCGCCCGCACCGGGATGCTCACCAGCACCGCACGACCGTCCTGCGAGGGGATCGGGCGCGACGCCCGCTGCCCGACGCTGCCCGCCGCGGCAGTGCCCACACGCTGTGCGGCTGCGAGATCGCCCGCTGCGAGGGGGCGCTCGTCATACCGCGTCATCACCACCATCACGGGGCTGAGCTCGCTGCCGGGGAAGCCGGCGAGCAGCGCCGCGGTCCGGGCGGACTCGGAGTCCGGCGGCAGCGTCTCGTCGGCGCGACCGATCTCGGCGCCCCGCAGGACACCCATGAGGGCCGTGGTGACCAGGACGGCGAGCACGAGGGTGACCCAGGCACCACGGCGGGAGGTCACGGCGTCCGCCAGGCGCCGCCAGGGCCCCCGGCTCGATCCGCCCGAGGGCGCCGGGGTGCGACGCCCCGGGGTCGGCGTCGACGGACGCGTCGCGGACGGTTCCGGCGACAGGTTCGGGGTCGGGCCCGGCTTGGAGCTCGGGTTCGGGTCGGCGGCATGGCGCTGGGTGCGGGTGGTCATCTGGTCCTCGGACGCTCGGTCTGCGGCGCCGGTGCGGCGCCACCACCAGCGTCGACCCGGTCCGGGCGCCGGGCATCGGCCGCGGGTGGGGCCGCGGCGTCATACCTTTGGTTGACCCCACCGAAGGACGTGACGATGCCCCACACCCCGCCCCTCGACCGCTTGCACGACGCCGACCGCCGAGGCTTCGCCAGCGACAACTACGCCGGCGTGCACCCCGAGGTCCTCGAGGCCCTCGCCACCGCCAACGGCGGGCACGTCGGGTCCTACGGCGCGGACCCCTACACCGAGGCGCTGCAGGACGTCGTCCGCGGTCACTTCGGCGAGAACGCCTCGTGCTGGCCGACGTTCAACGGCACCGGGGCGAACGTCGTTGCGCTGTCGGCGATGACGGACCGCTGGGACTCGGTCATCTGCTCCTCGCACGCCCACATCCACACCGACGAGTGCGGCGCCCCGGAGAAGGTCGCCGGCATCAAGATCGTCGACGTCGAGTCCCCCGACGGGCGCCTCACCCCGGAGCGGATCGACCGCGAGGCCTACGGATTCGGCTTCGAGCACCACGCGCAGCCGCGCGTCGTCAGCGTCACCCAGTCGACCGAGGTCGGCACCCTCTACACCCCCGACCAGCTGCGCGCCGTGTGCGAGCACGCCCACGCGCTGGGCATGTTCGTCCACCTCGACGGTGCCCGCATCGCCAACGCCGCTGCGGCGCTGAGCTGCTCGCTCGCCGACCTCACCACGGACGTGGGCGTCGACGTCGTCTCGCTCGGCGGCACCAAGGCCGGCCTCATGGGCGTCGAGGCCGTGGTCGTCGTCAACCCGGACGCCGTGCGACGCCTGGAGTTCGTGCGCAAGCTGTCCACCCAGCTGCCGTCCAAGATGCGCTTCATGTCGGCCCAGCTGCTCACGCTCTACGCCGGGGACCTGTGGCTCGAGTCCGGGCGCCACGCCAACGCCATGGCCCGGCGCCTCGGCGAGGCTCTGCGCGGCATCGAAGGGGTCACCGTCACCCAAGAGGTCGCCGCCAACGCCGTGTTCGCGGTGCTGCCGCCGCAGGTCACGCTGCGGATGCGGGCGCGCTACCCCTTCTACGTGTGGAAGGAGGCGACCGGCGAGGTGCGCCTGATGTGCTCGTGGGACACCACCGAGGGCGACGTCGACGGGTTCGCCGAGGCCCTGCGCGCCGAGATGTCCGTCACAGCCTGACCCCACCCCCGCCCACCGGTCACTTCCCGACACCCTGCCCCGTCGTTGTCTGACCGGTCGGGCGATGTGGGGGGCTCCCGAGGCGGGCGGTTCCGGCATACGGTGAGGACCGAACTGGCCGGTAGGCCCGACCGAAGGAGCGAGATGGACACCGATGTCATCGTCGTGGGAGCCGGCCTCGCCGGTCTCGTCGCCGCGTGCGAGATCGCGAGCGCGGGCCGGCAGGTGCTGCTGCTGGACCAGGAGGGCGAGCAGTCGCTCGGCGGGCAGGCCTACTGGTCCTTCGGCGGGCTGTTCCTCGTGGACAGCCCCGAGCAGCGGCGGCTGCGGATCAAGGACACCGAGGAGCTGGCCTGGCAGGACTGGGAGGGCACCGCGGGGTTCGACCGGCCGGAGGACCACTGGGCGCGGGAGTGGGCTCGCGCCTACGTGAGCTTCGCTGCGGGAGACAAGCGTTCGTGGCTGCACCAGATGGGGCACCGGCTCTTCCCCGTCGTGGGGTGGGCCGAGCGCGGCGGCTACAACGCCCTCGGGCCCGGCAACTCGGTCCCCCGCTTCCACATCACCTGGGGCACCGGCCCGGGCATCGTGGAGCCGTTCGAGCGGCGCATCCGCGACCTGGCGCACCGCGGCCTCGTGCGGTTCGGCTTCCGCCACCGCGTGGACTCGCTGATCGTCGAGGGCGGCGAGCCCGGTCGCGGCGGCGAGGTCGTCGGGGTGCGCGCCTCGGTCCTCGCTCCCGACGACGCGGACCGCGGCCGCCCGACCAACCGGACCGTGCTGCAGGACAAGGAGATCCGCGCGCAGGCCGTCATCATCACCACCGGCGGCATCGGCGGCGACCACGACCTCGTGCGCGCCGCCTGGCCCGAGCGGCTCGGCACCCCGCCGCGCCGCATGGTGACCGGCGTCCCCGCCCACGTCGACGGCCGCGGCATCGGCATCGCCCAGGCCGCGGGTGGTCGCCTCATCCACCCCGACCGCATGTGGCACTACACCGAGGGCGTGCACAACTGGGACCCGATCTGGCCGGGCCACGGCATCCGGATCCTCCCCGGCCCCTCGTCCCTGTGGCTCGACGCGACCGGGCGCCGCCTGCCGGTCCCGCTCTACCCCGGGTTCGACACGATGGGGACGCTCGCGCACCTGCAGCAGGTCGGCGCAGACCACAGCTGGTTTGTGCTCGACAAGACCATCGCCGGCAAGGAGTTCACGCTCTCCGGCCAGGAGCAGAACCTCGACCTCACCGGCCGCTCCTGGCGCGGCGTCGCCTCCCGGGCGCGCACCGACATGCCCCCGTCGGTGCAGGCCTTCCTCGACCACGGCGAGGACTTCGTGCAGGCGAGCACGCTGGACGAGCTCATCGCGCGCATGGTCGCGCTCGAGCCGGGCGGCGGGCTGGACCCCGAGCAGGTGCGCCGTGAGGTGCGCGCCCGCGACCGCGAGATCGTCAACCCGTTCAGCAAGGACAGCCAGGTCACGCACATCCACGGCTCGCGACGGTTCCTCGGGGACAAGCTGATCCGCACCGTCCCGCCCCACCGCCTCGAGGACCCCGAGCACGGCCCGATGATCGCGGTGCGGCTGTCCACCCTCACGCGCAAGACGCTCGGCGGCCTCGAGACGGACCTGTCCGCGCGGGTCCTCAGCGCGTCCGGCTCGCCGGTCCCAGGCCTGTATGCCGCGGGCGAGGCCGCCGGTTTCGGCGGGGGCGGCATGCACGGCTACCGCGCGCTCGAGGGGACCTTCCTCGGCGGCTGCCTGTTCAGCGGACGGGCAGCCGGCCGGGCCGCCGCCATGGCGACCGGCTGATCCTGTCCGTATGCCGGGAGCCCACCCTCACGCCGCGTGACCTGAACGGTCCAATCCCGGCGACATCGCGGGAGGCGGTCACAGCACGTCACCGCCTCCCAAGATTCTCCCGGGGAGGTCTGGCGCCGACACCCGTTCGGGCGCAAGGATGGCCGCGTCGGCATGGGGTGCGGGGGGCCTCCACGCACCTGGGGGACCGACATCGAACACCGGGGAGCAGACCATGTCACTCACTCGCCCGGCCGCTGCCGCCGCAGCGGTCCTGATCACCGCCGGCGGCGGTCTCGTCGCCGCCTCACCGTCCGGGGCAGCACCCGCCGCCTCCCGCAGCGCGCTCGGCCTCACGACCGCCGCCACCACCACTGCCACGACCTCTGTCACGACCTCTGTCACGGCCGGCAGCGCCATCGGCCGGTCGCCCAAGGACGACGCCAAGACGGCCTCGGCCCTGCGCGCCATGGCCTCGCCCAAGGTCACGTGGACCCGCTGCGGCTCGGGCCTGCAGTGCGCCACCCTCGAGGTGCCCCTCGACTACAACGACCCGACGCTGGGCACCACCAGGCTCTCGATCAGCCGTCGCCCCGCCGACAACCCGTCCCAGCGCATCGGCTCCCTCTTCACCAACCCCGGCGGACCCGGTGGCCCCGCCACGCAGACCGTCGGCTACTTCGCCAAGGACCTGGGCGCGCAGGTGCGCAAGCGGTTCGACATCGTCGGGGTGGGCCCGCGCGGCATCGAGGGCCAGGACCTGGCCATGTGCTTCGGCAAGCCGGGCGAGCAGATTCCGCAGCTCGACGAGCACGCGTTCCCCTTGTGGGACAAGGAGTTCGCGCAGCACCTGGCCTACGACCGCGCCTATCGCAAGACCTGCGCCACCGCCATGCCGCGCATCCTCAAGCACATGTCGACCGCCGACACCGCTCGCGACATGGACCTCGCCAGGCGCGCGCTCGGCGACAAGCAGATCAGCTACTACGGCATCTCCTACGGCAGCTACCTCGGTGCGACATACGCCGCTCTGTATCCCAACAACATCCGAGCCCTCGTCGTGGACGGCGTCCTCGACCCCGTCGCGTGGGCGACCGGCCGCGGTGGGGAGCACCGCACCAAGCCGGTCACCGAGCGGCTCAAGTCTCACCTCGGGGCGCACGAGGCGCTGATGTCGGCGTTCACCGAGTGCGAGCGCGGCGGGACAAGCCTCTGTGCGGAGGCCAAGACGGTCCGCAAGGACTGGGAGGCCATCCTCGCCACCCTGTCCAAGGGCCCGGTCGACATGGGCGATGGCAACTACCTGCGCTACGACGACGTGATCGGCCTCGCGCTGCAGGTGCTCTACTCCGCCGACGACATCCCGCAGCTGATGCCCTTGATCACCGAGCTGCGCCAGGCGGTGGCCCCCACGACGCCGAAGAAGCCCGCTCGCAAGGCATCTGGCTCGGCCACCGCGGACGGCAACGGCACGGCGGGCGCCACGGCGACGCCCAAGGTGGCCGTGGCACGGCTCAAGGCCCTGGCCGCCAAGGTCGACCGGGAGCACCCGACGCCCGCGCCCCTGTCGGACTCCACCGCACCCAAGGACGCGCACCGCATCAACGGCCCGCTCATGTCGGCCGGCGCGCTGCGCTCGGCCCCGGTCACGTCCGCGTCCTCGTCCTCGTCCGCTCCCGCCGCGGAGGAGCCTCCCGGCGAGCCCGAGGCCCCCGTCTACTCGGCCGGCTTCCACGGCGTGCTGTGCTCCGACTCGCTCAACCCGCAGGACCCGAAGGCCTGGATCACCGCCGACCGCCGCGTCAAGTGGCAGGCACCCGGCTTCGGTCCGGCATGGCTGTGGTCCTCGAGCGTGTGCGCGGGCTGGCCGGGGATGAACCCCGACGCCTACCGCGGACCGTTCACCAAGGCCACCTCGACGCCCGTCCTCATCATCGGCAACCACCACGACCCGGCGACGCCCTACAGCGGCGCCGTGGCCTACCGCAAGGAGCTCAAGACCTCCCGCCTGATCACCCTGACCAACGGCTACGGCCACGGGGCGCTCGGCGTGAGCACCTGCGTCGACAAGCTCCGCACGCAGTACCTCGTCAACCGGCTCGTGCCCGCGTCCGACACGAGCTGCAAGCCCGACCACCCGCTGTTCACCCGCCTCGACTGACCTCGTCCGCCGCGCGCGGACGAGTCAGGTGACCCGGCGGGGCACCACGGGCGGTCCAGCACCCAGCTGTGACCGCCCCAGGTGCCCCGTCGGGTCACTTCCCGTCGGGACCCCCGCCGCCTCGGCGCCCCGGGCGCCCCCACGGGTCACTTCCCGTCGCCAACCCGCCTCCTCGGCGCCCCCTCCGCCCCGACCGGTCACTTCCCGTCGCCAACCCGGCGGCCTCCGCACATCGCCCGCCCCGACAGGTCACTTCCCGTCGGGAGACCCCCGAGTATCGGCTCCCCGTGGCCCCGACGGGTCACTTCCCGTCGGGCGCCCCGGAACCCCACCGCCTCGGTCAGAGCCCCAGCGCGACCTCTTGCTCGCGCAGCGCGTTGGCCACGCGTGCCACCATCTCCGCGGGGCGGGCGAGGTCCCGGCTGGTCAGCTCCTCGACCCGGTAGTCGTGGTCACGCAGCCCCCTCACCCGGTGCAGGTCGTCGCGGCGCTGGCGGTCAGAGGTGAAGTGGTGGACGCCGTAGTACTCGACCACCAGCCGGTGACGCCGCCATAGGAAGTCGACGTACGCCAGCCAGGTGCCGTCGACGACGACCGAGACATTGAGCTCGGGCTCGGGCAGACCGGCCTCGAGGAGAAGCAGGCGACTCTTGGTCTCCGTGACCGAGTTGGACCCGGGTCGCACGTGGTGCAGCGCCCGTCGGGCCTGCACCACACCCGGAAGCCCAGGCCCAAGTGCCGCCTCGAGGTGCTCCGGCGTCCACACGCTCCGCCACCCGACAACCGCGTCCCCGAGGATCACGGTGTCGAGGAAGGAAAGGTGCGGGGCCATCTGCGCGAACAGCGCCGGTGGCGAGAGCACGCGGAGCGGGAGCCCCTCGACGTGCACCGTGTCTGCTTGGCGGCCGCCCAGGCGGTGGTCACGCACCGTGGCCAGGCGGATCCGACGCTCGCCGGGCACCAGCAGGTGGATCGGCGGACGGGGCGTCGGCGACCACTGCTGTGCGTGTGGCAGGTGGTGGACCCACAGCGCCGACTCCCCGCAGACGACGGCATCGTCGGGCACGACGCGGCTCACCGCCCCGATGTCCTCGATCACGGTCCGTGGCAGTCGTCGTCCGTGGACGCCGCGATGAGCCGCGACCAGCTGACGCCGCTGGGCACGTGTCAGGCCTAGGCGGTCCAGCTGGTCGGTGGTGTACCACTTGCCGTCCACGATCTCGGGCGGCAGGAGAGGGGTGCGCATGCCGCCAGCCTGCGCCACCCCGCCTCGGCGTAGCCCTCCTCATCCACAGGCGGGTCGACAGGTCTGTCGTCGTCCACAATCGAGCGTGATCCACGTCATACATCGAATCCCCACGGCGCCTGAGGGCCCCGACGGGTCACTTCGTGTCGGGAGCACCCCGGATATCGGCTCACTGTGGCCCTGACGGGTCACTTCCTG
>NZ_DCYC01000092.1:30867-46500 GCF_002330965.1 Arsenicicoccus sp. UBA2120 | reverse complement strand
CCGCCCCCCTCGGCGCGGTCAGCCTGCAGTCCCTGCTCCCCGCCGTGGGGCTCAGCCTGCTCGTGCTCGTCGTGCTCCTGTGGCGGGGTGGGCGCCGCGACGCCGTGCTCTGGCTCGTCGGGACCGCCGCGGTGGTCACCCTCCCGGTCGCGGTTTACTTCCTCGGCGTCATCGGCTGGTCGGCGATCAGCGACACCCTGGACTACACCGTGCAGTACCAACGACCTCGCTCCGGCCCGCTCGAGCGGCTGGGGTTCACCTCGATCTCCTGGCTCAAGGAGCTGGTGACCCCCGTGCGACTCCCCGCGGTGCTGCTGGGGCTCAGCGCGGCCGTGCCCCTGCTCTCGGTGCGCTGGCGCCGAGGCGCTGTGACCTGGTTCCCCGTGGTCCTGGGCGCCACCAGCCTGCTGGCGCTGCTCGTGCACGACGTCAACCTGATGCGCTACGTCGGGTCGGTCCAGCTCTACACCGCCCTCGTCATGCTCCCGGTCTGCCTGTGGTGGGTGCGGTCCCGAGGTGACCGCGACGTCGCGACCCTGCTGCTCCTCGCCGCCCCCACCGCCCTCGTCGGCCACCCGATGGTCGCCGCCACGACCTTCGCGGGCCCGTGGTACGGCGAGTTCCCGCCCGCCTCCGTGGCGCTGGCCATCGCAACGACGGTCGGCGCCTGCCGGGTGGTGGAGTGGATCAGCGGCACGAGCGACGTGAGCGCGCTCAAGCGCTACGCCCTCGTCTCGGTGCTCGCGATCCTCGCGTCGCAGTTCGCGACGAACTTCTACGGCAGCTCGCCCTGGGCGGCACGGACACCGGCTCCGGCCGGGGCCTACAGCGGGCTCTACAGCGGCGGGCGCGAGCTCGCCCACCTGCGGATCGTGCAGGACACGACCGACACCTGGGTGCGGCCGGGCGAGAGCCTGCTCGTCTACGGCGCGGTCACCGGCGCCTTCCTGACGTCGGGCGCGCCGGCGGACACCAACATCGTGTGGCTCGAGGACTTCGGCGAGCAGGGCCGCTACACCACCGACTGGATGCGCCGGACCGGTCGGGTGCCGGACGTGGTGCTCGTCTCCACCGACGCCATCCACGGCGACGGGATCGAGGCCATGGCCCAGCGGGACCCCATCCTCGCGACCTTCGCCGGCACCCACCGGATCGTCTCCGGCATCGGCTCCTTCAGCCCGGGGCAGTTCCGCAACGAGGCGGGGCTGGTCGTCCTGCGTCGCATCGGCACCTGATGCATCAGGGGGAGCGGCGGCCTGATGCCCCGACGGCGTCGGCGCCCAGGACTAGCCTGGAGGGGCACACCACCCCACGAAGGACGACCCACCGATGACACCTGCCTCGCGACCCACGTCCGTGGGGCTGGCGTCCTGGCTCGGCCTGCGCGAGGCGTCCCTGCTGCTGGCGTGCGCTCCCGCGGGCGGGCTCCTCGTGGGCGCGGTGGACCTGGCCACCTCCTCCGGCTTCGCCGACCTCGGTATGGCGCTGGGCTTCGCTCTGGTGGCGGCCTTCTACACGGCACAGCTGGCGGTGACGCTCGGACGGCCGGGGTGGACCGACACGTGGTGGGCGCCCGTCATCCTGACGACGTCGGCGCTGTCGTCCCCGCTCTTCACGACCTTCCTGGTGGATCCGCGGCCTCCCATCGTGTGGTTCTGGCTGCTGGAGCCCGTGGTCGTGTTGGCGGCCTACCTGTGCCGACCCGCCCACACGGCCCTGGTCACCGTCGGGTGCCTGGGCTGCGGCTGGATCTTCCTGGCGCTGAGCGACGTCGACGTGGCCCGCTACGCGCACGAGGTGGTGGCGGGAGCGGCGGCGATCGTGATGCCCGGTGTGGTGGCCGCGCTGGTCCTCGGACGGGTGCGGCGCCGGGAGCGGTCGGTGCTCGAGCAGACCCGGTTGGACCCGGTCACGGGGGTGCTCAACCGGCGAGGTCTCGAGCACGAGCTGAGCGAGTGGTCGGAGCGGGGGCGGGGAGCCGAGCCGGTGTGCCTGGTGTCCATCCACCTGGACTCCTTCGACGAGGCCGCCTCGGCGTGGGGCGGAGCCGCTGCCGACCAGGTGATGGCCAGGGTCGCCGTGGCCCTGGAGCGCGCCTACCACCGCAGCCACCTCGTCAGCCGGTTCGTGGACCACGAGTTCATCGTGGTCAGCGACATCGACCCCGACCTGCTCGTGCCGTCCCTGCTGCGCGCGGTGCGGGTGGCCAGCCCGCAGCGCCCGGTCACCGCCAGTGCCGGCGTCGTCTGGGGCATCCCCCTGGACCTGCTGGCCGAGGGGCAGCTCGTCCCGATGGTCGAGCGCGCCCGCCAGCGGGTCACCGCCGCGCAGCTGTCCACCGGGGGGATCGACGCCCAGCAGTTCGAGCCCGAGACCTATGTCCCGGTCCCGGTGCCCCAGCCGGTGCCGGCGGCGCCTCCCCGGCAGGAGGAGCCCGACAAGCCCGACCTCCCGGGCAGCGATGCCCGGGTGCTCGGGTGGTGGCTGGCCGGCACCGGCATCCTGCTGAGCGCGGTGCCGCGGCGCCCCGATCAGTCGAGCCCCGTCGACCTGCTCGTCTACGCCGCCTGCCTGGCGCTCGCCTGCGGGGGGATGTGGGTCGCGCAGAGCGACACGGGTCACCCACGGGTGGGGCGCCTCCTGGTGACGCTGACGCTCCCTGTCACCGTCATGGTGGTGATGAACGTGCCCACGGTCGAGGCGCGCTACCTCGTGGTGGTGCTCGCGGCCTACCCCGCGACCATCGCGGGCGTGCTCCTGGACCGGGTGTGGGCGCAGTGGATGGTCGTGCTCCTGCCGGTGAGCTTCGTCCTGGCCACGGCGGTGGGTCCCACCGCGCTGCCGCACGCCCTTAGCATCACCATCCTCGCGGTCGGGCTGGTCGCGGTGACGGCGCTGCTGGCGGCCATGGTGCGCCGCCGCCGCCTCACCTCGCTCAACCGGCTGCACGTGCTCACCCTCACCGACCCGACCACGGGGGTGCTGACCCGGGCGGGCCTCGCCCGGGAGTTCCTCGACCTGCCGCCCGCCCGCCGGACGGGGATCCTGCTGACCTCGGTGCTGCCCCGCGGGGGCGAGGGGCAGGGCACCGCCCTGGAGGCCGACCTCGCCCTCGTGGCGACGAGCCTGCACGAGCTGGCGCGGGGGAGGGGCGTCGTGGGCCGGGTCAGCGGACGCGACCTGGTGCTCGTCGTGCCCGGCGCGGACCGCCTGGCGCTGCTGCGGCGTCGCCTCCAGCAGGACCTGGGGGAGCGGTCCTCCGAGGTGGAGGTCCTGGTGGGGCTGGCCTACACCGACGACCACACCGAGGGTGGGCTGTGGCAGGCCGTCAACGAGGCCGACGAGGCCGTCCGGCGCCAGAGCCACGGCGACGCCGGGCCCTCCCACCTCGTGCCCGCCGACGTGACGCCCTGACCGTCGGCGCCGCCCACGAACCCACCCGGAACGTTCGCGGGCGCACCGGCGTTGTTCCTGGCATGCATCGGCACTTCAACGGTCTCAAGACCGCTGCGCTCTTCGGCGTCATCTGGGCGCTGCTCCTCGGCCTCGGCGCCCTCATCGGCAACGGCCGCTACATCTGGCTGTTCGCCCTGGTCGGCCTCGGCATGACCTTCTACTCCTACTGGAACTCCGACAAGCTGGCGCTCAAGGCCATGCAGGCCTACCCGGTCACGCGCGAGCAGGCCCCGGCGATGTACCGCATCGTCGAGGAGCTGTCCGCCAAGGCCGGTCAGCCGATGCCCACGCTGTGGATCTCCCCGACCGAGGCGCCCAACGCCTTCGCCACGGGGCGCAACCCCCAGCACGCGGCGGTGTGCTGCACCGAGGGCATCCTGCGCCTGCTCGACGAGCGCGAGCTGCGGGGGGTCCTCGGCCACGAGCTGATGCACGTCTACAACCGCGACATCCTCACGAGCTCGGTGGCGGCCGCGATCGCCGGCGTCATCACGAGCGTCGCGCAGATGGCGATGTTCTTCGGCGGCGGCAACGACGAGGACCGCCCCAACCCGGTGGTCATGATCCTCATGGCGCTGCTCGCCCCGCTGGCCGCGAGCCTGATCCAGATGGCGATCTCCCGCACCCGCGAGTTCGACGCCGACGAGGACGGCTCCTCCCTGACCGGCGACCCGCTCGCCCTGGCCTCGGCCCTCAAGAAGCTCGAGCTCGGCGTGGCCCGGGCGCCCCTGGCGCCCCAGCCCGACGTCGTGAACGCGAGCCACATGATGATCGCCAACCCCTTCCGCGCGCAGGACGTCAGCAAGCTCTTCAGCACCCACCCCGCCACTGCCGACCGGATCTCCCGGCTCGAGCAGATGGCCGGCTACCACGGGCGCTGACCGCGGCCGTCTGACCGCGCCCGTTCGGGCCTCGTGACGCAGCGCCGTATGCCGCCGGCCCGCGGCATACGGCACTGCTGCCTGTCGCCGACCCACCGGCACGACCCGGGGTGTGAAACGGTGGGCCCATGACCAGCCTGACCCGCACGGAGGCGCGAGGGCGCGCCACGACCGTGAAGCACCCCCGCTATGCCGTCGAGCTCGACCTCACCCAGGGCGAGACGACCTTCGGCAGCCGCACCGTCCTCACCTTCGCCGCCACCCCGGGCGAGAGCACCTTCGTCGACCTCAAGGCGACCGAGCTGCAGGAGGCGACGCTCAACGGTGAGCCGGTGCCGTCCGACGCCCTGGCCGACGGTCGGCTGCGGCTGACCGGTCTGGCGGCCGACAACGAGCTCATCGTCCGCGCGACGATGAGCTACAGCAAGGACGGCTCCGGCCTGCACCGGGCGGTCGACCCGGCCGACGGCGAGCACTACGTCTACGGCCACTCGTTCATGGACGCGGCGCCGCGGGTGTTCGCCTGCTTCGACCAGCCGGACCTCAAGGCACCCTGCACGTTCACCGTGACCGCGCCGAGCGACTGGGTGGTGATCGGCAACGGCGCCGCGACCCGCGAGGGCGACGTGTGGCACCTGGCCGAGACGGCGCCGATCGCGACCTACTTCGTGTCGATCTGCGCCGGCCCCTACGTGAGCGTCACCGAGGAGCACGACGGGATCCCGCTGGGCCTCTACGCCCGCCGTTCGATCCGGGCCCAGCTCGAGGCCAACGCACCGCGGGTCCTGGAGGTGACCCGCCGCAGCTTCGACTACTTCCACGAGCTGTTCGGGATCCGTTATCCCTTCGGCAAGTACGACCAGGTGTGGGTGCCGGAGTTCAACGCCGGCGCGATGGAGAACCCCGGCTGCGTGGTCCTGCGCGACGAGTACCTCTTCCGCTCCCGCGTGACCGGCGCCGAGCTGCTGTCGCGGGACAACACCGTCAGCCACGAGATGGCGCACATGTGGTTCGGCGACCTGGTGACGCTGGCCTGGTGGGACGACCTGTGGCTCAACGAGTCGTTCGCGGAGTACATGGCCAGCCGGTGCGTCGTCGAGAGCGGGCTCTACCCCGACGCCTGGTCCGACCAGGGGATCGTCCGCAAGGCCTGGGGCTACTCCGCCGAGCGCTCGCCGTCGACGCACCCGGTGGCGGGCAACGGCTCCGAGGACGCCCTCGCCGCCCTGCAGAACTTTGACGGCATCTCCTACGCCAAGGGGTCCGCGGTGCTGCGGCAGCTGATCGCCTACATCGGCGACGAGGCGTTCGTGGCCGGCGTGCGGGACTACCTGCAGCGGCACGCGTACGGCAACGCCGAGATGAGCGACTTCTTCGCGGCGATGGAGCGGGCGCACGGCGCCTCGCTGACCGACTGGACCGACGCCTGGCTGCGCACGGCGGGGCTCGACGCGATCCGTCTCGACGTGGACTGCGCCGACGAGTCCGACCTCGTGCGGCGCGCCGAGCTGGTCAAGGTCGCTCCCGAGGCGCACCCGGCGCGGCGCTCGCACGCCCTGGACGTCGCCGGCTGGACCGACGGGGTCGAGCAGGTGCGGGCACGGCTCACCCTCGACGAGGACCGCCGCGTGGTGCACGAGCTGCTCGACCGGCCGCGCCCGGCGATCCTCGTGCCCAACGCCTCCGACCTGACCTGGGCGACGGTGGTCCTGGACGAGGACACGCTCCGGCGCCTGCCCGAGCAGCTCGCCCAGGTCGACGACCTGGCCGCCCGCGTCGTGCTCTGGAACGCCCTGCGCGACGGCGTCGCCCTCGCGACGGTCGACCCGCGGCTCGTCGTCGACGTGTTCTGCGCCGCCTGGCCGCTGGAGTCGGACGACTCGGTGCTCTCGGCGGCCGGGCGCTACGTCCCCGAGGTGGTCGTGGCCGTCTACCTCCCCGCCGACGAGCGAGCCGAGGCCCGGGTCCGGGTCGCCGAGGCCGGTGCCGCCGCCCTCGAGGCCGCGGAGCCCGGCTCCACCCGGGCGCTCGCGGCCGCGCGGGTGGTCGCCTCCACGTCGCGCGACGAGGAGCTCCTGCGCCGGTGGTATGCCGGGAGCGACCTGCCGGCGGGTCTCGAGGGCGACGCCGACTTCCGCTGGCTCGTCGCCACGACCCTCGCCGGTGACGGCGCCCTCTCGGTCGAGGAGCTGGAGGAGGCGCACGCGGCCGACGCCACGGTGACGGGCACGCTCGCCTGGCTCGGTGCACGAGCCGCGCGACCCCACGGCGAGGACAAGGCCTGGGCCTGGGCGGAGCTGACCGAGCAGCGCGGTCGCTCCAACCACGAGATGAACGCCCTTGCCGGGTCCTTCTGGCGCAGCGGCGACACGGCGGCGCTGCGGCCCTACGTCGAGCGCTACTTCGAGGACGTGCCGGCGATGTGCGCGTGGGTGGGCGACGACGCGATGGCCCGGGTGGCCAAGCTGGCCTATCCCGTGCAGCTCGCCGAGCCGGAGACGCTGCAGCGGTCGCAGGACGCGCAGGGCCGCTCGGACCTGACCGCGGCGGTGCGGCGCGGGATCGTCGACCAGGAGTCGGTGCTGCGCCAGGTCCTTCTCTCCCGCGACACCTTCTAGACCTACCTCAGGTAGTCACGTCCGCCTGGGTTAGCACGCCAGGCGAACAGACCTACCTCAGGTAGGAACATCAGCCTGGGTTCGCACGCCAGGCTGATGCCTCTACCCCCGGCGGGTCAGCGGATCAGGGGCAGCAGGCTGACCACCAGCGCCACCACCGGCACCGCCACGACGGTGGTCACCGCGACCACGCTCGCCACCATCTCCGAGTCCCCCCGGAACTCCTCGGCGAGCAGGAACGCGTTGACCGCCGTCGGCATCGCCAGCGCCAGCACCAGCGACTGGGCCGACAGCGTGGGCAGCGGCAGCAGCACCGCCACGGCGAGCCCGAGCAGCGGCAGCAGCACCGACCGCAGCCCCACGCTCACCAGCACCGGGGCGGTCAGGTGGATGCGTCGTGACTGCCCCAGCTGCACCCCGAGCTGCAGCAGCACCAGGGGTATGGCGGCGGCCGAGAGCAGCTCGATGCCCCGCATGACGCCGATGGGGACCGTCATACCGGTCAGGCGCACCACGGTGGCGGCCACGAGAGCCCACAGCACGGGCAGGCGGACGAGCGACCGCAGCCCTGCTCCCAGCCCGTCGTGCGAGCCGTAGAGCACGGGCCCGATCGTGAACATCACGACCACCGACACGATGAACAGGACCAGGGCCTGGTCGAGCCCCGGCTGGCCGAGGGCGAGCAGCGCCACGGGCAGGCCGAAGTTGCCGTTGTTGCCGATGACGGTGCAGGCCACCACGCCGCGGCGGGTGCGCCCGGGCCAGCGACCGCCGACCGCCCAGGCGACGAGCCCCGCCAGGACGTTGGCCGCGACATAGCCCGCGACCAGCCACACGCCCTGGCCGGGGGACACCTCGGTCTTGACGATCGAGGTGAAGGCCAGCGCCGGCGTCAGCCCGTGCATCCCCACCTTGTTGAGGGTCTGCCGGTCCAGGGCGAACGACCGCGCCAGCACGTAGCCGACCGCCGCCACGAGCACGACGGGCAGCACGACCTGGACGAGGGCAGCAAGCACCCCGGCAGGCTATCCAGCGCTGCCGGGGTGCGGGCGTGCGTCTCGGTGCTCGGCTCAGCGGCGGTTGGTGAACTGCACCGCGAAGTCGAGGTCGGCCTCCCTCACCAGCTGCTGGACGGCCTGCAGGTCGTCGCGGGACTTGGACGAGACCCGCAGCTCGTCGCCCTGGATCTGCGCCTTGACCGACTTGGGGCCTTCGTCGCGGATGAGCTTGGAGATCTTCTTGGCGTTGTCCTGCGTGATGCCGTCGCGCATGGCCCCCTCGAGGCGGTACTCCTTGCCCGACGGCTTGGCCTCCTTGTCCTCGCCGAAGTCGAAGGACTTGAGCGAGACGCCGCGGCGCACCAGCTTGGTCTCGAAGACGTCGAGGACGGCGGCGCAGCGCTCGGGGGTGTTGGCCTTGATCAGGACGTTGTCGCCGCTCCACTCGATGGACGCGCCCACGCCCTTGAAGTCGTAGCGCTGCGACACCTCCTTGGACGCCTGGTTGAGCGCGTTGTCGACCTCCTGCTTGTCGACCTTGCTGACGATGTCGAACGAGCTGTCCGCCATGGAGTCCTCCTCGGGTGTCCGGTGGGTGCTGACGCCCAGTCTCCCAAACATCGGGCCGTATGGCGGACCGCCGCCTCCCGCTCGCCACCGCGCGGATCGCGGATTCGGCATACCTGCTCGTCGTTGCTATGCTTTCCGACGCACCATGGCGGGTTGCCCGAGCGGCCAATGGGAGTGGACTGTAAATCCATCGCGAAAGCTACGAAGGTTCGAATCCTTCACCCGCCACCACAGTGTCACGCTGCACAGGAACGGCCCAGGATCTCCACGTCCTGGGCCGTTCTGCTGCGCCCGGTCGGGGGATCCGGTGGCGCTCGTCCGGTCACCGGTGGCGGTCCGCCCCCTGACCAGGTGAGATGGGGTCATGTCCCAACCGCTGTCGGGGGTCGTCGTCGTCTCCCTGGCCGTCAACGTGCCCGGCCCGGTCGCCGTGGCGCGCCTGGTCGACCTGGGCGCGCGGGGGATCGTGGTGCAGCCTCCCGACGGTGACCCCCTCGAGCGCTACGCGCCGGGGTGGTATGCCGACCTGAGCCGCCGTCTCGAGGTGCGGCGGCTCGACCTCAAGGACCCGGCTCAGCGGCGCGAGCTGGACCTGCTGCTCGCCGGCGCCGACGTGCTGGTCACGGCCACCCGGCCGGCGGCCCTGGCTCGGCTCGGGCTCGACTGGTCGCACCTGCACGAGGCCCTCCCTCGGCTGGTCCACACCTCGATCGTGGGACGGGCCGGGGAGCGCGCCGACGTCCCCGGTCACGACCTGACCTACCAGGCCGCCGCCGGGATCCTCACCCCTCCGGCCGCCCCGCGCACGCTGGCCGCCGACCTCGCGGGCGCGGAGCGGGCCGTCAGCGAGACCCTCGCCGGGCTGCTGCTGCGGGAGCGGACGGGGGAGGGGACGCTGCGCGAGGTGGGGCTGGGTGATTGCGCCGACGACCTCGGGGCGCCGGTGCGCCGCGGGATGACCACGCCCGGCTCCCTGCTGGGGGGCGGCTTCGCGGGATACGGCCTGTATGCCGCTCGCGGGGGCCACGTCGCGCTGGCCGCCCTGGAGCCGCACTTCTGGGCGAGGGCCCAGGAGCTGCTCGGGGCGGACCACGGGCAGATCGCCGCGACGCTCGCCGGGCGCACGCCGGACGAGTGGGAGGCCTGGGGCGAGGAGCACGACGTGCCGCTGGCGGCCGTGCGGGAGCCCGAGCGGGATCCCGTAGCCGAGCACGAGGACGAGCACGAGGTGACGGCATGACGCGCTACCTCGACGACCTCGGCCTGTCCGTCGTCATCGACGGGACGCCGCGGCGCGTCGTCAGCCTCGTGCCGTCCCTGACCGAGGCCGTCGCCTGGAGCGCCCCCGACGCGCTCGTCGGCGCCACCGACTGGTGCACGCACCCCGCCGACCTCGACGTCACGCGGGTGCGGGGCACCAAGAACCCCGACCTCGACGCGATCGTCGCGCTGCGCCCCGACCTGGTCGTCGCCGAGGACGAGGAGAACCGCCCCGCGGACCTCGCCGCGCTGCGCGACGCGGGGATCCCGGTGTGGACCACGCAGATCCGCACGGTCGACGGGGCGCTGCGCTCCATGGCGCGCCTGATAGACGCCCTCGAGGTGCCGCCGCCCAGCTGGCTGGACGACGCG
Organism: Arsenicicoccus sp. UBA2120; assembly: GCF_002330965.1. Classification (NCBI taxonomy): domain Bacteria; kingdom Bacillati; phylum Actinomycetota; class Actinomycetes; order Micrococcales; family Intrasporangiaceae; genus Arsenicicoccus; species Arsenicicoccus sp. UBA2120. Next base: position 36,345 of record NZ_DCYC01000092.1, on the reverse strand, counting down.
CACGACGCCTGGGCCGCGCCGACGCGCGTCGACCCCGCGAGGAGGGTGCGCGCCGTCATACCGATCTGGCGTCGTCCGTGGATGTTCGTCGGCCAGGACACCTATGCCGGGGACGTGCTGCGCCGGCTCGGCGTGGACAACGTGCTGCGGGGGCACGACGAGCGCTATCCCGCGGTGCCGCTGGACGAGCTGCCCGGCGCGGACCTGGCGATCCTGCCGGACGAGCCCTACCGGTTCAACGACGACGACGGCCCGGAGGCCTTCGACCCCCTCCCGAGCGCGCTCGTCGACGGCCGCTCGCTCACGTGGTACGGCCCGGCCATGATCGGCGCGCCCGAGCGGCTCGTGCGCCAGCTCCGAGGGCGGTGACCAGGCCCATCGGCTCTAGGCTGGGGGCCATGTCGAGTCGCCCCTTCGAGTTCGAGTCCACCCCCACCGGCACCACGGTCCGTGTCCGCGTGCGGGGCAACGACGTCCTGGCCATCCCCCTGATCAACCGCGGCACCGCGTTCACCAAGGCCGAGCGGGACTCGCTGCGGCTCAACGGCCTCATGCCGAGCGGCATCGTGCCCATCGAGGGGCAGATCTCGCGGGTCTACCAGCAGTTCCGCGAGCAGCCGGACGCGCTGTCCAAGAACGTCTACCTGTCGGCCATGCGCGACCGCAACGAGGTGCTCTTCTACCGCCTGCTGGCCGAGCACCTCGAGGAGATGCTGCCGATCGTCTACACGCCGACGATCGGCGAGGCGATCCAGCGCTACTCGCACTGGTACTCCCGCCCGCGCGGCGTCTTCCTATCGATCGACGACCCGGACGGCATCGAGAACGCCTTCCTCAACTACGGCCTCGAGCCGCAGGACGTCGACCTCGTCGTCGCCACGGACTCCGAGGGCATCCTCGGCATCGGTGACCAGGGCGTGGGTGGCGTGCAGATCGCCATCGGCAAGCTCTCCGTCTACACCGCGGCCGCCGGCATCCACCCGCGCCGGGCCATCCCGGTCGTGCTCGACGTCGGCACCGACAACCTCGCCCTGCTCAACGACGAGCTCTACCTCGGCGTGCGGCACGCTCGGGTGCGCGGCGAGCGCTACGACGCGTTCATCGACAAGTTCGTCGAGGTCACGACCCGGCTCTACCCCAAGGCCATGCTGCACTGGGAGGACTTCGGCGCGAGCAACGCGCACCGTATCCTCGAGAAGTACCGCCACGACATCTGCACCTTCAACGACGACGTGCAGGGCACGGCCGCCGTCGTGGCAGCCGCGGCCCTCGCCGGGGTCAAGGCCACGGGCGAGCGGATGAGCGACCAGCGCATCGTCGTGCACGGCGCCGGCACCGCCGGCGTCGGCATCGCCAACCTGCTGCGCGACATCATGATCCGCGAGGGGGCGTCGCCGGAGGAGGCCAACGCGCGGTTCTGGTGCCTGGGGTCGCGGGGCCTGATCACCGAGGCGCTCGGCGACCGGGTCCGGCCGTTCCAGAAGCCCTACGCCCGCACCGACGCCGACGTGCAGGGCTGGCGGCTCGACGTCGCGGGCCGGATCGGGCTGGCCGACGTCGTCCGCAACACCCACCCCACGATCCTCATCGGCACGTCCGGCCAGCCAGGCACCTTCACCGAGGCGATCGTCCGGGACATGGCCGCGCACACCCGCAACCCGATCATCATGCCGCTGTCCAACCCGACGAGCCTGTCCGAGGGCATCCCGGAGCGCATCGTCGACTGGACGCACGGCAAGGCGATGATCGCGACCGGGTCGCCGTTCGCCCCCGTCACCTTCCACCAGCGCACCTACGAGATCGCGCAGGCCAACAACGCGCTCGTGTTCCCCGGCCTCGGGCTCGGCGTCGCGGTGTGCGGGGCCTCGCGGGTCTCGGACGGCATGATCGCGGCGGCCTCGGAGGCCATCGCCGGGATCAGCCAGGTCACGCGTCCCGAGATGTCGTTGCTGCCCTCGATCACGCAGCTGCGCTACGTCTCCGCGACGGTCGCGCTCGCGGTCGTCAAGGCGGCCCAGGAGGAGGGGCTCGCGACGGTCGAGGTCGACGAGCCCGTCCAGGCGGTCTACCAGCGCATGTGGCACCCGGTCTATCCGGACCTCGAGGTGGTCTGACCGGCGCCCGTCCTGACGCCCGGACGTGCGCGGCTCCTGAGCACGTCCGGGTGAACCTGCGGGGTCGGGGAATCACGCCGCGCCATTAATGCTTATAGTGAGCACAACAGGCGCCTAGCCTGCCCTCGCGTCCCGGGTGCGGCGTCCGTCATACGGCCTGATCCGTCGTCCGACCCGCTCGCTCCACCCTGTCTCGCCCCCCCAGGAGCCAGCCATGCCCGCCACCTCGACCGGCCCCCTCGGCCCGACCGGCCCCAGCGCCCCCCGGGGCTCCACCGGCCTCGACCGCCACCTCACCCGCACCGAGCGGCTCGACCGCCTGCCGTTCACGAGCAAGCACCGCCGTCTGCTCGCGGGCTCCGGCGTCGGCTGGGCGCTCGACGCGATGGACGTCGGCCTCATCTCGTTCGTCCTGACCGCGCTGGCCCGCCAGTGGCAGCTCACGCCGACCGAGGTGTCCTGGATCGCCTCGATCGGCTCGCTCGGCATGGCGGTGGGGGCGACCCTCGGTGGCCTGCTGGCCGACCGGATCGGGCGGCGCCAGGTGTTCGCGCTGACCCTGCTCGTCTACGGCCTCGCCACGGGCGCGTCGGCGCTGGCCGGCAGCGTGGCGGTCCTGATGGCGCTGCGGTTCGTCGTCGGGCTGGGCCTCGGGTCTGAGCTTCCCGTCGCGTCCACCCTGATCAGCGAGTACTCCCCGGCGCACATCCGCGGCCGCGTCGTCGTCGGCCTCGAGTCCTTCTGGGCGATCGGGTGGATCCTGGCGGCGCTCATCGGCTACTTCGTCATCCCCGGCAGCGCCGACGGGTGGCGGTGGGCGATGGCGCTGGGCGTCGTGCCGGCGCTCTATGCCCTGGTCGTGCGCGCCACCCTGCCGGAGTCGGTGCGCTTCCTGGAGTCCAAGGGCCGGTATGCCGAGGCGGAGTCCGCGGTCCGCAGCTTCGAGGAGCCGGCGGGGGTGCCCGCCCCCGACCACGCGCCGGACGCCGCCATCGACGCCCCCGTCCCGCCGACCGGGCCGGTGCCCGGGCTGTGGAGCTCGCGCTACCGGCTCCGCACGGCGTCGCTGTGGGTCGTGTGGTTCTGCGTCAACTTCTCCTACTACGGCGCGTTCATCTGGCTGCCCTCGCTCCTGTTCGCCCAGGGCTTCGACATGGTCAAGTCCTTCGAGTACACCCTGTGGATCACCCTCGCCCAGCTCCCCGGCTATGCCGTCTCGGCCTGGCTGATCGAGGCGTGGGGGCGCCGCGCGACGCTCACGACCTTCCTGATCGGGTCGGCCTGCGCCGCCGGGGCGTTCGGGATGGCCTCGTCGGTGCCGGCGATCCTCGCCGCTGGGTGCGCGCTCAGCTTCTTCAACCTCGGTGCCTGGGGTGCACTGTATGCCGTCACCCCCGAGATCTACCCCACCGTCATGCGGGGGACCGGGTCCGGGGCGTCGGCGGGGTTCGGGCGCATCGCCTCGATCCTGGCGCCGCTGGCCGTGCCGCCGCTCAAGGCGGCCGGGGGGACGGGCCTGGTGTTCACGACCTTCGCGGTGGCGTTCGCGATCGCGGCGTTCTCGGCCCTCGGCCTGCCCGAGCTGCGCGGCAAGGAGCTCGAGGAGCTCTGACCTACCTCAGCTGATCTCACAGAGGCACGCCGATCTGCCGCCGCGCCTCGTCGAGCAGCCCCATGATCGCGACCGTCTCGTCCAGGGGCAGCAGCTCCGACTCGCGTCGCCCCTCCGCGACCAGCCGCGCCAGGTAGGCCGCCTCGTAGCACAGCCCCCGGTGCCCGTGCACGACCGGCTCCGGGCCCTCGACCACCTCGCCGGAGCGCGACACCAGCCGCACCCGGCCGGGCTGGTAGAAGTCGCCGTCCAGCTCGACGCGCGCCAGCGACCCCGAGATGGAGGCGGTGGTGGGGGTCTTGGCGGCCAGCGTCGTCGTCAGCACCGCGTGCGCCCTGGGCGCCGCCGCGAAGTCCGACAGGATCATCGAGGCCTGCGCCTCCACCCCGGTGAAGGCCGTCGTGCCGACGGCGGTGACCCGCTGCGGCATACCGAGCACGCCGCAGGCGAAGGACACGGGATAGATGCCCAGGTCGAGCAGGGACCCGCCCGCCAGCTCCGGGGCGAACAGCCGGAACGACCGGTCCTCGGCGAACCACTGCCCGTGGTCGGCGAGCACCGTCTCGAGCTCGCCCAGCACCCCGTCGGCGACGAGCTGTCGGATCACGTCGCTCTGCGGCAGGTAGCGCGTCCACATCGCCTCCATGCACGTCACGTCGGCGGCGCGCGCGGCGTCGACGACCTCCTGCGCCTCGGCCGCCGTGCGGGTGAAGGCCTTCTCCACCAGGACGTGGTGTCCCGCCGCGACGGCCAGCAGCGCGTGCTCGCGGTGCTCGCTGTGCGGCGAGGCCACATAGACCGCGTCGACCTGGGGGTCCGCGACGAGCTCGGCATACGAGCCGTATGCCGTCGCGCCCCCCACCTCGCGGGCGAAGGCCTCGGCGCGGTCCAGCGACCTCGAGCCGACGGCGACGACGCGGCTGCGCGTGTGCGTGTGCAGCCCGTCGGCGAACGCCCGCGCGATGCCGCCGGGTCCGATCACGCCCCACCGCAGCGGGGGAGCCTCACGGGGGTCGGGGACGCGGCTGTCGGGCAGCGTGGTGGGCAGGGGGACGGGGAGGTCGCTCACCCCGTCGAGCCTAAGGGAGGATGGCCGGGTGCCCCAGTCCTACCTGACCGTCGCGTCGCCGGTCGACGTCGAGATCGAGGTGCGGCGCTCGCGGTTCCTGGCGCGGCTGGAGCGGGTCGAGGACGAGGCGGCGGCCCGGGCCGTGGTGGAGGCGGCCCGCAGGGCGCACTGGGACGCCCGGCACCACTGCTCGGCGTTCGTGCTGGGGCCGGATGCGATGACGGAGCGGTCGTCCGACGACGGCGAGCCGGCGGGGACGGCGGGGGCGCCGATGCTCGAGGTCCTGCGCGGCCGCGGGCTGAGCGACGTGGTGTGCGTGGTCACGCGGTGGTTCGGGGGGACGCTGCTCGGCACCGGTGGGCTGATCCGGGCGTATGGCGACAGCGTGCGCGCCGCGTGCGATGCCGCCCAGGTGCTGGAGCGCCGTCTGGCGCAACGGTTCTCGTTGGAGGTCGACCATGCGGACGCGGGGCGCGTGGAGGCGGCGCTGCGCTCGCGCGGGGTGCACGTCGACGGCACGGACTACGCGGCGCGGGCGACGCTGCGGCTCGACGCGGAGCCGCAGGAGCGCGACGAGCTCGCGGCGCTGGTCGCCGAGCTGACCGGGGGAGCGGGCGTCCTGGTCGACGGCCCCACCCACTACCGCACCCACCCCCGGTAGAGGCATCGACCGGCCTTCGTTC
>NZ_DCYC01000092.1:1770-30736 GCF_002330965.1 Arsenicicoccus sp. UBA2120 | reverse complement strand
GCAGCGGCGCCAGCGCCAGGATCGCGAGGAGCCGCGCGAGCTGCACGGCAAAGACATAGGTCGGCTCGGCGCCGCTGTCGGTGGCCGTCGCCAGCACCGCGAACAGCCCGCCCGGCGTCGTCGCCAGATAGGTCGTCAGCGGGTCGACGCCCGTGACCTGCGACAGCACCCAGCCGAGCACCCCGCACAGGACCAGCAGAGCCGCGATCAGCACGAGCCCGGCGGGCAGCAGCCGCCCGATCGCCCGCACGCTGTCGCGCGTGAACTTCACCCCGACCTGCAGGCCGATCGCCAGCATCGCCAGGGACACGAGCAGGCCAGGCGTCTGCGCGCCGCCGAGCCCGCCCCACAGCGTCAGCCCTCCGGCCACGGCCAGCGGCCCGATCAGCGTGAACGTCGACACAGGCACCAGCCGGGCCAGCCCGAGCCCCACCCCGACCGACACGGCGACGAAGGCCGCCGACGCGACCCAGCCGCCACCGGCCCCGCCGGCAGCGGCGTCCCCGCCCTGCCCCGTCTGCGGGTGGAACACGAGGCCCACGACGAGCGGCAGGGTCACCAGCACGAGCAGCACCCGGAGGTACTGCAGGATCGACACGACCCGCGCGTCCGCCCCCAGCTCGTCGGCGATCGACGTGATGCCCGACGCCCCGCCGGCGGCCATCGAGAACAGTCCGGTGGCCAGCGAGATCGGGTGCAGACGCGCCAGTATGACGCCCGCGAGCAGGCTCAGCAGCAGCGTCACCACGGTGACGATCAGGACGGACGGCCAGTCGGCGGCGATCTGGCGCAGCGCCGACAGGGTCACCGTCTCGCCGATGGTCACCCCGACGAAGGCCTGCGCCAGCACCACGCTCCAGCGCGGCAGCTGGGGCGCCCGCGGCGACCCGAACGCCAGCACCGCCCCGGCCGCCAGCCCGCCGAACAGCGAGGGCGACGGCAGGGCCAGCAGCGCGAGGCCCGCCCACACGACGGCGCCCACGACGACCCCGGTGACGAGCACGCGGGCGGGAGGGGCGATCACCCCAGCACCCTAGGTCGGCCTCGCCGGCACGCGCCTCTCCGGCTCAGGTGTCGACCATCACCCGGCCCGGCCGCCGCCTCCTGAACGCCGTTCAGGTACGCTTCGCCCCATGCCCACCGCCGCCCGCCGCACCTCCACCAGCAACGACCCCAGCGCCAGCAGCGACTCCAGCGCCAGCAGCACCAGCGCAGGGGGCGACCACCCCCGACCCGCCACCCGACGCGGCCTCACCGCCCGCGACCTGGCCCTGATCGCCGCCTTCTGCGCCCTCATCGTCGCGCTGGTCCCCGTCAAGGTCCCGGTCGGCGGCGCCGCCCCCATCGTCCTGCAGAACCTCGGCATCATGCTCGCCGGTGCCGTCCTCGGGGCGCGCCGCGGGTTCCTGGCCGTGCTGCTGTTCGTCGTCCTCGCGGTCGCCGGCCTCCCCGTCCTCGCCAGCGGCGTGCGCGGGCTCGCCATCTTCACCGGCCCCACGGTCGGCTTCGTCGTCGGCTACCCCGTGGTCGCGCTCGTCATCGGCCTGCTCGTCCAGCGCTTCCTCCCGCGCCTGCACGTCGTGGCGGCGGTCGGCGCCTGCCTGGTCGGCGGCATCGTCGTGTCCTACGCCCTCGGGATCCCCGGGATGGCCTGGCGCTCGGCCAAGCTCGACCTCGCCGGCGCCGCGACCTTCTCGGCGACCTTCCTGCCCGGCGACCTGGTCAAGGCCGTCGTCGCGGGCGTCGTCGCCACCGCCGTCCACAAGGCGCTGCCGGACCTCGTGCCGGCCCGGCGCCGCTGACGCCGACCACGGCTCGCAGCAGGCGTCCGGCATACGACCCATGCCCACCATCCGCATCGAGGGCGTCGCCCATGCCTATGGCGATCGCCGCGTCCTCGAGCACGTCGACCTGACGTTCACGGAGCCGCGCGTCGGTATCGTGGGCGCCAACGGCTCGGGCAAGTCCACGCTCGCCCGCATGCTCAACGGCCTGGTGGACCCGACCGAGGGGCGGGTGCTGGTCGACGGCCTGGACGCGGCGCGCGAGGGGGCGGCGGTGCGGCGCAAGGTCGGCTTCGTCTTCCCCGACCCCGAGGCGCAGATCGTGATGCCGACGGTGCGCGAGGACGTGGAGTTCTCGCTGCGGCGCCGACGTGACCTCAGCGGCGACGACAAGCGGCGGCTGGTGGACGAGGTGCTCGAGCGCTACTCGCTGGCCGACCACGCGGACCACCCCGCGCACCAGCTCTCCTCGGGCCAGAAGCAGCTCCTCGCCATCGCCGCCATCCTCGTCACCCGCCCCGACGTGCTGGTCTGCGACGAGCCCACCACCCTGCTCGACCTGCGCCACTCGCACCAGGTCTCGCGGCTGCTCGACACCCTCGACCAGCAGGTTGTGCTCGTCACCCACCACCTGTGGCTGCTCGAGGGGTGGGAGCGGGTCGTGTGCATCGACGAGGGTCGGGTGGCGGCCGACGGGCCGGCCGGCGAGGTGGTCCCCTTCTACCGCCGGCTGATGGGGGCCTGACGTGCTGACCGGCGCGTATGCCGAGGGCCGCTCGCTCCTGCACCGCCTCCCGGTGCCCTGGAAGCTGCTGGCGCTCGCGGTGTTCCTCGTGCCGGTGTCGCTCGTGCAGCGGCCGTGGATGACGGCGGCCTCGGCGCTGGTCGTCCTCGGCGTCTACGCCCTGTGCCGGATCTCGCTGCGCCTGGCGTGGGGCGAGGTGCGGCCGCTGCGGTGGTTCCTGCTGGTGATGGCGCCGTTCCAGTGGTGGAGCGGCGGGTGGGAGGCCGTCGTGGTGACCCTCGGCGGCATGGTCGTGGCGGTGGCGGCGGCCGGGCTCGTCACCCTGACCACGCGCGTGTCGGAGATGCTCGACGGGGTGCAGCGCCTCGCCCAGCCGCTGCGGCACGTCGGCGTCTCGCCGGAGCGCGTGGCCCTGACCGTCAGCCTGACGCTGCGCAGCATCCCCGTCGTGGGGCAGCTCCTGCAGCAGACCCTGGACGCGAGGCGGGCCCGCGGCCTGGACCGGTCCGTGCGGGCGGTGGCCACGCCCCTCGTCATACGCACGGTCCGGCACGCCGAACGCGTCGGTGACGCCCTCGCGGCCCGGGGCGTCGACGACTGACCACGCGCGCTGGATAGGGTGGAGGTCGCAGAGTCGCGACCGTCATGACCCCTCATCCGCTATCGCAGGAGGACCCTCCCGATGACCATCAAGCGCGTTGCCATGCTGACCGCCGGCGGCTACGCCCCCTGCCTGTCCGCCGCCGTCGGCGACCTCATCGAGCGCTACACCGAGATGCTGCCCGACGTGGAGCTCATCGGTTACCGCCACGGCTACCACGGCGTGCTGACCGGCAGCTACACGGTCTTCGACGAGGAGACCCGCCGCAACGCGGGGGTGCTGCGCAACTTTGGCGGCAGCCCGATCGGCAACTCCCGCGTCAAGCTCACCAACGCCAAGAACCTCGTCGAGCGCGGCCTGGTCAAGGAGGGCGAGAACCCCCTCGAGGTCGCGGCCAACCGCCTCAAGGAGGACGGCGTCGACGTCCTGCACACCATCGGCGGCGACGACACCAACACCACGGCGGCGGACCTCGCGGCCTACCTGCACGAGCAGGGCTACGAGCTGACCGTGGTGGGCCTGCCCAAGACGATCGACAACGACATCGTCCCGATCCGCCAGTCCCTCGGCGCCCAGACGGCGGCCGAGCAGGCGGCGATCTTCGCCCGCAACATCATCGCCGAGCACGGCTCCAACCCGCGCATGCTCATCGTCCACGAGGTGATGGGCCGCAACTGCGGCTGGCTGACGGCGGCGGCGGCCCGCGACTACATGACCTGGCACGGCCAGCAGACCTGGCTGCCGCAGGCCGGCCTCACCCCGGAGCGCTGGGCGATCCACGGCGTCTACGTCCCCGAGGTGCAGATCGACCTCGACGCGGAGGCCGCGCGGCTCAAGAAGGCCATGGACGAGATCGGCTGCGTCAACATCTTCCTGTCCGAGGGCGCCGGCGTCGACGACATCGTCAAGCAGCTCGAGGCGTCCGGCCAGGAGGTCGCCCGCGACCCCTTCGGGCACGTCAAGCTCGACACGATCAACCCGGGCAGCTACTTCGCCAAGGAGTTCGGCGCCAAGATCGAGGCCGAGAAGACGATGGTCCAGAAGTCCGGCTACTTCTCCCGCTCCGCCGCCGCCAACGACACCGACCTCGCGCTGATCAAGCAGATGTGCGACGTGGCGGTCGACGCGGCCCAGGCCAGCACGCCCGGCGTCGTCGGCAACGACGAGGAGCGCGGCGACGAGCTGCGCGTCATCGAGTTCCCGCGCATCGCGGGGCACAAGGCCTTCGACGCCTCGCAGGACTGGTTCCAGGACCTGCTGCGCCAGGTCGGCCAGGCCTGACCGCCCCTCCCCACTCGTCTCCCTCGCAGATCTTCGGGTGGCAACCCGGAGGTCTGCGAGGACCGTGAGCGCCGCCTCGTCCACAGGGCGATCGAGGCGCGCGGATTGCCGCGCCGCCGTCCACAGGTCCGTCGCCAGGTCGTTCGCGGAGGCGCCGGCCCGGCCACCCTGGCGGCATGGACCTCCCCCCAGAGCTGATCGCCCGCCCCGTCTTCTCGACGGCGGAGGCTCGTGCCTGTGGTGTCACGTCGGCGGACCTCGCCTCGGCCCGGCAAGAGGGGCGGATCTCGTCCGTGCGGCGCGGGTGGTGGACGGCGAGGTCGGTGCGCTGGCCGTCGGAGCGTGGCGCGCCTCGCCGCCGTCCTGCACCTCGTGGACGTGAGGCACGAGTCCCCCGGAGAGTCTCGTATGACGTGGGTGGCGCACGGCCTGGGATACCGCCTAGAGCCCCAGGTGCCGGTCATGACCCGGCGCGGGCCCAGGCGACTGGACGCCATGCTCGAGGGGGAGTGGGTGGCCCTCGAGCATGACGGTGAGGTCAAGTACGTCGCCGGCCCGCAGGACACGACGCGCAACGACGTGCTGCTGCGCGAGAAGGTCCGCGAGGACGACGTCCGCGACCTCGGGGTGGAGGTCGTGCGGGTGAGCAAGGCGATGCTCGACACCCCCGCGCTCCTGCTCGAGCGGGTCGAGAGGGCACGGGTGCGCGCCCGTCGTCGCCACGGTCAGGCCCGTCGCCGAGCCGGCCGCATCTGAGTCGTCCGCCTGCTCAAGCCCGCCTCCTCGTACGCACTCGCTCCCTCGTCCAGACTGCATTCGCCTCCGTGGCAGATCTTCGGCTTCCAACCCGAAGATCTGCGACGGATCCGAGTAAACTAGTCAGACGCTCTAGGTAGACAGGCTGATTAAGTAGAGATACTGTCTAGCCATGCCCCAGCAACCGTGGCCGAGCGAATGGCTCCGAGGACTCCTCACCCTGGCGGTCCTCCGGGTCCTGGCGGACGGCCCCACCTATGGCTACGCCATCGCGACGACCCTCGAGGACAACGGGTTCGGCGCGATCAAGGGCGGGACGCTCTATCCCTTGCTCAGCCGCCTGGAGACGGCCGGTCAGGTCACCACCGAGTGGCGCCAGGGCGACGGCGGCCCCGGCCGCAAGTACTTCCAGCTCACCGACGACGGCCGAGAGGCCCTGGGGTGGCAGTCCACCCAGTGGCGGGAGTTCGCCCACCACACCACACGTTTCATCTCCGAGGGGGAGCAGTGATGACCATGACGGCACAGGACCGGAAGTGGATCGAGGAGCTCGTCATCGCGCTGCGGCTGCGAGACGTGCGCGGGGACGCGATCGGCGACGCCGTCGCGGCCGTCGAGTCCCACTGCGCGGAGAGCGGTGAGACCCCCCACGAGGCCTTCGGCGACCCGCACGACTACGCCGCCAGCCTGGACTTCCCGGACGACCTGTTGATCACCACCACGGCCAGGGATTGGCTGGGCCTCCTGGGGCCGGTCGTGGCGGGCCTGATGGGTCTGACGGCAGCCACCGCCACGGTCCGGGCCGTGCGCCTGGGGCAGGAGGTCGAGATCTCTGTCGGTCAGCTGGCCTCGTTCGCCTTCCTGGCCGTGTTCGTGCTCCTGACCGTGCGGGTCCTGGCCGCGTTGTTGCGTCACATGGTGGCCGGGTCCCTCTTCCTGGGCGCCGGGCTCGTGGGCGCGACCGCCCTGGCGGTCGCGCTCCAGCAGACGGCGTTCTCCGCGGATCCGTTGGTCATGGGCCTCGTGGCGGCACTGCTCCTGGCGTGCTCCGTGGTCGGCAACCGGCGTCTGGCCGGCCGTCCGACCGACCCGGTCCGCGACCCGCGGGATGGTCGCGACCGCTACGACCGATCTGACACTGCCGGCGGTGGGCTCGCCGCGGGACGGGCCCTCGCTGCCGCCAGTGGCTGGGTCTACGTGCTGGCCGCGGTGGCGCTCGGCGCCCTCACCTGGTTCACGGCCGGCTGACACGGCACCGCGCGGTGCTGTAAGAGCTCGGGGCGGGGTGCGCGTCAGGGGGAGGCGCACCCCGCCCCGTCATACGGCAGACTGACCGCCATGCCTGCCGAGGACCGCAACCGCCCCGCCATCCTGGTCGTCAGCGGTGCGCACGGCCTCGACATCGAGCGGGAGCTGGCGGCTCGCTACGGCACCGACTACGACCTGGTCCTCACCACCGGGCTGCACGAGGCCCTCGACGTGGCCCAGGGATTCGCGGCGCGCCAGCGTCTCGTGGCCCTGGTCGCGGCCGAGGTGGATCTGCCCGACAGCACGGCGCTCCTGGCCCTGCGGGTCCTGCACCAGGCCCTGCCGACGGCCAAGCGCCTCGTGCTCCTCGTCGGTCCGGACGCCACGCAGCACTTCCCGGCCATGCGCGAGGCGCAGCAGCGCGGCGCCATCGACACCTATCTCATGCTGCCGCGGGGGCCGCGCGACGAGGAGTTCCACGCGGCCGTCACCGACCTGCTCTCCGACTGGGGCGCCACGGTCGCGGCCCCCGAGGTGCCGATGCTCACCATCGTGTGCGAGACGAACTGCCCTCGCACCGCAGGGATCCGGGACTTCCTCGACCGGATGGGCATGCCCTGCCGCTCGGTCGTCGACAGCTCCGAGGAGGGCCGGGCGATCCTCGACGGCCTGGCTCGGGAGGGCCACGAGACCCCCGTCCTCCCGGTCATCGTCGCGCACGGGCGCGAGACCATCGTCGATGCGACCATCGCGGACGTGGGGCGGGCGCTCTACGGCGGGTTCGACGCCCTGGGCGAGGGATTCGTGGCGGACCTGGCCGTGATCGGTGCCGGTCCGGCGGGCCTGGCGGCGGCCGTGTATGGCGCCAGCGAGGGCCTCACCACCGTCGTCGTCGAGGCCGACGCCATCGGCGGGCAGGCCGGGAGCAGCTCGATGATCCGCAACTACCTCGGCTTCCCGCGCGGCATCTCGGGGATGCGGCTGGCGCAGCGAGCCCGCATGCAGGCCATCAGGTTCGGGGCGCGCTTCTTCGCAGGCACCCCCGTCGAGGCGCTCGAGCCCGGGCGGGTGCACGGCGCCGAGCTGCGGCCCGGCGGGCTGCACCGCATCACCGTCGCGGACGGAGCAGCCCTCGAGGCCCGCGCCGTGGTCATCGCGACGGGCGTGACCTATCGCCGGCTCGGCGTGGAGCCGCTGGAGGCCCTCGTGGGACGCGGCGTGCACTACGGCGCCGCCGCCTCCTCGGCCCGCAAGGTCGCCGGCCAGGACGTCTACGTCGTCGGGGGCGGCAACTCCGCGGGGCAGGCGGCCCTGCACCTCAGCCGGTTCGCCCGGTCGGTGACGATCGTCATCCGGCGCGACGACCTGCGAGCGACCATGAGCGACTATCTGATCCGCGAGCTCGACGGCAACCGTCGGATCACCGTCCTGCCCCGCACCCAGGTCGTCGACGGCGGCGGCGACCCGCGCCTCGCCTGGCTCACGCTGCGGGACACCGCCGGCGACGAGCGACGGGTCGACGCGGCCGGCCTCTACCTCCTCCTCGGCGCCCAGCCCCACTGCGCGTGGCTGCCGCCCAAGGTGTCCCTGGACCAGCGCGGGTTCGTGCGCACGGGACCCGACACGGACGAGACCTGCTGGTCCGACGGCCGCCCGCCGGCGTCGTTCGCCACCAACCTGCCGGGCGTCTTCGCCGTGGGCGACGTCCGCGCCGGCTCCATGAAGCGCGTCGCCTCGGCCTCCGGCGAGGGCGCCGCCGTCGTGCCGCTCGTGCACGCCTACCTCGACGAGCCGGGGGCGAGCGACGCCGCCGGGTGACGGCGCCTACGGTGGTGGGCATGAGCCGAATGTCGCTGAGGGGCCAGGTCCCGCCGTTCCACGTCATGGAGGTCATGAAGTCCGCTGCGCGGCGGCGGATCACGCACGGGGACGTGATCGGCCTGCACGTCGGTCAGCCCAGCACGGGCGCACCCCGGGCAGCGCGGGACGCCGCCATCGCCGCGATCGACGGTCAGGTGCTCGGCTACACCGAGGCGGTGGGGGACCTCGTTCTGCGGGAGGCGATCTGCGAGCACTACGCCGCGACATACGACCTCGACGTCCACCCGGGGCAGGTGATCCTCACGACGGGGAGCAGCGGAGGGTTCACGGCGCTGTTCCTCGCGGCCTTCGAGGCCGGCGACGAGGTCGTGGTGACCCGGCCGGGCTACCCCGCCTACCGCAACACCCTCGAGGCCCTCGGGTGCCGCGTCGTCGACCTCGACTGCGGGCCGGAGACGGCCTACCAGCCCACGATCGCGATGCTCGAGGCGCTCGCGACCCCACCAGCCGGCCTGATCCTCGCCAGCCCCGCCAACCCCACGGGCACCGTCGTCCCGCCGGACGAGCTCGCGGCCGTCGCGCGCTGGTGCGAGGCGAACGACGTCCTGCTCGTCAGCGACGAGATCTACCACGGGATCTCGTATGCCGGCGCGCAGCCCACCACGGCGCGGAGCACCTCCCGCGCGGCCGCCGTCGTCGGCAGCTTCTCGAAGTACTTCTCGATGACGGGCTGGCGGCTCGGCTGGATGCTCCTGCCGGACCACCTGCTGCGGCCGGTGGAGCTGCTCCTCGGCAACCTCAACCTGTGCCCGCCCGCCGTCAGCCAGGCGGCCGCGCTCGGCGCCCTCACGCCGGACGCGCAGGACGAGCTGCGCTCGCACGTCGAGCGATACGCCCACAACCGTGACCTCGTGCTGCAGCGGCTGCCGGAGATCGGCGTGCACGACCAGGTGCCGCCGTCCGGCGCGTTCTACGCGTGGTGCGACGTCGCGCACCTCACGAGCGACTCGGTCGCGTGGTGCACCGAGGTCATGGAGCGCACGGGCGTGGCCCTCACCCCCGGCGTGGACTTCGCCCCCTCACGGCCGGGTGGCGACCCGGCGCTGGACGGCAGCCACTTCGTGCGCATCTCCTACGCCGGCAGCCCGGCCGACGTCACCGAGGGCTTCGACCGCCTGGCCCGGTTCGTCACCGGCTGACCACTCCGCCCTTCACCTCCCCGCTCCCCGCTCCCCGATGTCGGGGATGAGGTGGGGGGCTCAGCGGTCGTCGACCTGCTCGTATGCCGCCGGCCGCCGCTGGATCGCGGCGATCCGCGAGGCGTCGAGCTTGGGGGAGCGGTCGAAGGCGTAGATGCCGTTCTGCTCCTGGAAGACGTCGGTGAGCTGGGTGTAGCAGTAGCCCGCCACGCCGGGGTCGTCGAGCAGCACGCGCGTGAGCCCCTCGTAGCGCGAGTACAGCTCGTCCAGGTCCCGCACCCGCTGCCCGTAGCCCCACGAGCTGTCCTGGTCGGTCCCGTCGGCGTGAGCCCCGTCGGTGCGAGTCCCGTCCTGCCCCTCGGCTCCGCCGGACGCGTCACCCGATCCCGCTGGCGCCCACCAGATCCCGCCGTACTCCGACACGAGATAGGGCTGTCCGGCGTACGGCACGGACCAGTCCTGGCCGGGCAGGTCGACGAGAGGCTCACCCGCGGCCAGCCCCTCCATGAGGACCCGGAACCTCCACGGTCGCTGCTCGTAGCAGTGGGCGTCGTAGACGTCGGTCTCGGGCACGCGGTGCGACCACCCGGACGCGTCGATTACCGGTCGCGTCGGGTCGATCGCCTTGGTGGCCAGGAACATCGCCCGCGTCACGTCGTCCAGGACGGTGATGTCGTCGGCGAGGTCCTGCTCGGTCTCGTTGAGCGGGCACCACCCGATGATCGACGGGTGGTTGACGTCCCGCTGCAGCACCTCGACCCACTGGGTGACGAAGGATGCTGTCGGGGACTGGATCTCGCCGTGCCCCTCGCGCACCTTGGCGCCCCAGTCGCCGAACTCGCCCCACACGAGGTAGCCCAGCCGGTCGGCGTGGTAGAGGTAGCGCTCCTCGAAGACCTTCTGGTGCAGGCGGGCTCCGTCGAATCCCGCCGCCAGGCCCAGCCGGATGTCGAGCTCGAGCGCGGCGTCCGACGGGGCCGTCATCAGCGTCCCGGGCCAGTAGCCCTGGTCCAGGACGAGCCGCTGGAACAGTCGCTCGCCGTTGAGGCGGATCTCGTTGCCGTGCACCGAGATCGAGCGCAACCCGGCGTATGACGTCAGCTCGTCGACGACCTCCCCGTCGCGGTCGACCAGCCGCACGACGAGGCCGTAGAGGTGTGGGTCGCCGGGTGACCAGGGACGAATCTCTGCCTCCGGCAGCGTGATTCGCACCCGTGGCGCGAGGTCGAGGTCGGATCGCGTCGTGGCGGAGGCGATCACGACGGCGGCCCCGGCGTCGGCGTCGTCGGTGCAGTCCGTGACGTCACCCGACCCGCCACCGTCGTCCCCCGGCCCAGCACCGGCGTCGCCCAGCCCTGCGTCGCGCATGACCTCCACGACGACCCGGCCACCGGGCAGGTTGCCGCTCAACGGGATCGACACGTCCAGCGCCCCGCCCGCGAGGTCGGGCGAGACGTGCAGCCGTCGCACGTGCACCGGTGGGACGGCCTCGAGCCAGACGGTCTGCCAGATGCCGGTGGTGCGGGTGTAGAAGCAGCCCGACCGGGCATAGCTCGTCGCCTGCTTGCCCCGCGCCTGCGGCCCGCGGCGCGGGTCACGCGCCCGCACGACGATCTCGACGGTGTCGCCCGGGCCCACCCCGGCGCGGGACAGGGGCGCGGACACCGGCGTGAACCCGCCGCGGTGGCGGGCGATCTCGACGCCGTTGGCCCACACGGTCGCGTCGTGGTCGACGGCGCCCAGGTGCAGCCACGCGTCGGCCCCGGCCCAGGACGCCGGCACGACCACCGTCCGGCGATACCAGACCGCCTCGTGGAAGTCTTCGTCCCCGATGCCGGACGCCGTCGACTCCGGGCAGAACGGCACGAGGATCCGGCCCGACAGCGGGCGGGACACCAGCCCCCGCTCGTAGCCGCTGTCGCCGCGGTCGGTCTCGAACTCCCACTCGCCGTTGAGGTTCAGCCACCGCGTCCGCACCAGCTGCGGACGCGGGTGCTCGGGGCGCGGGACGCCCGACCCCACCCCGACGGACAGGTCCGGCGCCGCTCCCAGCACCGGCTGGGCAGCCGGCCGCAGGGAGGGGCGTCGGCGCCAGACGGCCTGCTGGGCCCGCCACGCGAGGCGGGCCGCCCGCCCGGCGAGCCTCACCCGATGGTCCACGTGTCCTTGCCGCGCAGCAGGGCGTCGAGGTCGGCGTCGCCCGCGGGGCCCCCGGCGGAGGTAACCGCACCGGCGATCTGGCCGCGCACGAGGTCGTCGTAGGTCGGTCGGGAGACGGACCGGAAGATGCCCATGGGCACGTGCAGGTGATCGCCGGAGTCGAGCCGCGACAGCGCGAAGGCCTGGGCGGGGTCGTCGGCGCCGGCGTCGTGGACGACGATCCGGCTCTCGTCCGTCACCGAGCCCTCGTGGACGACGTCGAGCGAGCCGGAGTCGGACCGCACGACGACGTGGTCGGCACCCGCGCGGACCGGCTGTCCGTCCTCGAGGTGCACGAGCCGGGCCGCCGCCTCGCCGCGGTCCTTGAGCAGCTGGAACGCGCCGTCGTTGAAGATCGGGCAGTTCTGGTAGATCTCGACGAAGGCCGTGCCGCGGTGCTCCGCCGCCGCGCGCAGCACCTCGAGCAGGTGCTTGCGGTTGGAGTCCATGGTGCGGGCGACGAAGGTCGCCTCCGCGCCGAGCGCCAGCGAGAGCGGGTTGAACGGGTGGTCCACCGAGCCGGCCGGGGTCGACTTGGTGACCTTGCCGACCTCGGACGTGGGGGAGTACTGCCCCTTGGTCAGGCCGTAGATCTGGTTGTTGAACAGCAGGATCGTCATGTTGACGTTGCGCCGCATCGCGTGGATGAGGTGGTTGCCGCCGATCGACAGGCCGTCGCCGTCACCGGTGACGACCCAGACCGACAGGTCGGGACGCGCCGTCACCAGACCGGTCGCGATGGCCGGGGCACGGCCGTGGATCGAGTGCATGCCGTAGGTGTCGAGGTAGTACGGGAACCGGCTCGAGCAGCCGATGCCCGAGACGAAGGCGATGTTCTCCCGCTTGAGGCCCAGGTCGGGCAGGAAGGACTGCACGGCGGCCAGCACGGCGTAGTCGCCGCAGCCGGGGCACCAGCGCACCTCCTGGTCGGAGGTGAAGTCCTTCTTGTTCTGAGGGGCGTCGCTCTCTGCGAGGCGCGGCACGCCGCTGAGCCCGTGGGTGGGGATGCCGAGGTCGATGGTGGTCATGCGCGCTCCTCCTTGGGGGTCGCGGGAGCGGGGGTATGACGGGGGTCCAGCTCGTGCAGCGCCTCGTGGATGGCGTCGGACAGCGTGCTCGCCGTGAACGGCAGGCCCCGCACCTGGGTGAGCGCCCGCACGTCCACCAGGTATTCCGCGCGCAGCATCGTGGTGAGCTGGCCCATGTTCATCTCCGGGACGATCACGCGGTCGTAGGCGCGCAGGACCTCGCCGAGGTTGGCGGGGAAGGGGTTGAGGTGCCGGATGTGGGCCTGCGCGACCTCGGCGCCGGTGGAGCGGGCGTAGCGCACGCCTGCGCTGATCGGGCCGTAGGTCGAGCCCCACCCGAGCATGAGCACCTTGGCCTCGCCGGTCGGGTCGTCGACCTCGACGTCGGGTATGCCGGCCACGCCCGCGACCTTGGCTGCCCGCAGCCGGGTCATCCGGTCGTGGTTGTCGGGGTCGTAGGAGATCTCGCCGGTGACGTCCTTCTTCTCGATCCCGCCGACGCGGTGCTCGAGGCCGGGCGTCCCGGGGATCGCCCACGGGCGGGCCAGGGTGTCGGGGTCCCGCAGGTAGGGGTGGAAGACGGGGGTGCCGTCGGCGGCGGTGGCGTTGGGCTCGGTCGCGATGTCCGGGTCGATCGGGGCGAGCTCGGAGACGGACGGGACCTGCCACGGCTCGGACCCGTTGGCGAGGTAGCCGTCCGAGAGCAGGAACACCGGCGTGCGATAGGTCACCGCGATGCGCACGGCCTCCAGCGCTGCGTCGAAGCAGTCGCTGGGGGACTGCGCGGCGACGATCGGGACCGGTGCCTCGCCGTTGCGGCCGTACATCGCCTGCAGCAGGTCAGCCTGCTCGGTCTTGGTGGGCAGGCCGGTGGAGGGGCCGCCGCGCTGGACGTCGACGATCACGAGGGGAAGCTCGAGCGAGACGGCGAGGCCGATGGTCTCGGTCTTGAGGGCGATCCCGGGGCCCGAGGTGGTCGTGACGCCGAGGGCGCCGCCGAAGGCTGCGCCGAGCGCCGCGCCGATGCCCGCGATCTCGTCCTCCGCCTGGATCGTGGTGACGCCGTACCTCTTGAAGCCGGACAGGGCGTGCAGGATGTCGCTGGCAGGGGTGATCGGGTAGGCGCCGAGCACGAGCGGCAGGCCGGCCTTGTGCGCGGCGGTCGCGAGGCCGTAGGCGAGGGCGGTGTTGCCGGTGATGTTGCGGTAGAGCCCGGGCCGCATCGGCGCGGGGCCGATCTCGTAGGCCACCGCGAAGTCCTCGGTGGTCTCGCCGTAGGCGTGGCCGGCGTGCAGCGCGGCGACGTTGGCGGCGAGGATGTCGGGCTTGCTGCCGAACTTGGCGGACAGGAAGCTCTCGGTCGAGTCCAGCGGCCGGGTGTAGAGCCAGGACAGCAGCCCGAGGGCGAACATGTTCTTGGCCCGCTCCTTGTCCTTGCGGGACAGCGGGAAGTCGGCCAGGGCCTCGACGGTGATCGAGGTCAGCGGCAGGGCGTGCAGGTGATAGCTGTCCAGCGAGCCGTCCTCGAGCGGGTTGCTGTCGTAGCCGACCTTGCCGAGGTTGCGCTTGGTGAACTCGTCCTGGTCGGCGATGACGGTGGCGCCGCGGGGCACGTCCGGCAGGTTGGCCTTGAGCGCCGCCGGGTTCATCGCCACGAGGACGTCGGGGTTGTCGCCCGGCGTGAGCACGTCGTGGTCGGCGAAGTGCAGCTGGAAGCTCGAGACGCCGGGGAGGGTGCCCTGCGGTGCCCGGATCTCGGCCGGGAAGTTCGGCAGGGTCGACAGGTCGTTGCCGAGGACGGCGGTCTGCGAGGTGAACCGGTCGCCGGTCAGCTGCATGCCGTCACCGGAGTCTCCTGCGAACCGGATGACGACACGCTCGAGCCGGTGGACTGCCTTAGTGGCCATAAGGGCGAACTCACTTCGCTTTCATCGACACGACATCTTTGGATCAACCAAACGCCATGTTATGCATGGCGGGCGCCGTCGGGCACCTTCGTCCATGGTAGGGCTCACATGCTGGGCGCCGACGTGCTGCGACGGCAGGGGCTGGCGCCGGAGCAGGCCGTGGGGGCGTCACCTCGATTTCATCTCTCGGCCCAAGCCGTGTATTTTGGTCGACGCACTCCCAACGAGTGCACTTCCGAGCGCCTAGGCACTCGGGCCCCCTTAGCTCAGTCGGCAGAGCGTTTCCATGGTAAGGAAAAGGTCGTCGGTTCGATTCCGACAGGGGGCTCTCGCAAGCTCCGTCCACCGCGGTGGGGCTTGTCCCAAGGCGGGGTAGCTCAGCTGGTTAGAGCGCACGACTCATAATCGTGAGGTCGCGGGATCGAGCCCCGCTCCCGCTACCAAGTTCATCGTTTCGCAAGGCCGGATCCTCCGGCACCCACTCCGAGAGCAGGTTGCCCCGTGGCTAGCAAGTCCGCAGACGTTCGCCCCAAGATCACCATGGCGTGCACTGACTGCAAGGAGCGCAACTACATCACCAAGAAGAACCGTCGGAACCACCCCGACCGGCTCGAGCTGGCGAAGTACTGCCCTCGCTGCAAGAAGCACACCGCGCACCGCGAGACCCGCTGAGCGCGTCCTCCGCATCCCGAGCGCCGTCCCTCCACGCGGAGGGGCGGCGCTCGTGCGTCATACCGGCTCGTATGCCGCACCGCCCCCCTCGTCGACCGGTCCGCTCCCGACGCGCCGTCTTCGTCGACTGGTCAGTTCTAGACGGGCCGCCCACGACCGGCGGGTAACCGCGCGACGCCGTTAGGGTGACGCCCATGCCAGTCAACGAGCAGTTCGCCGGGCGGACCTACCCGCCGACGGCGCCCTACCAGGTGGGCCGGGCCAAGATCGCGGAGTTCGCCGGGGCCGTCGGAGCCGTCGACGAGGTCCACACCGACGTCGAGGTCGCCCGCGCCCGCGGCTACGCCGACGTCATCGCCCCGCCGACCTTCGCCGTGCTGATCGCCCAGCAGGCCGACCGACAGCTGATGGAGGACCCGGAGGCGGGCGTCGACTTCAGCCGCGTCGTCCACGGCGAGCAGAAGTTCGTGCACCACCACCCCCTGACCGCCGGGGACGAGGTCGTGGCGACGATGACCGTCGACACCGTCCGCCTCGTCGGCGGCCACGCGATGGTGACCACCCGCAGCGAGCTCGCGACCGTCGGCGGCGAGGCCCGCTGCACGGCGACGAGCACCCTCGTCATCCGGGGAGAGGACTGACATGACCACCAGCAGCACCAGCAGCACCGGCAGCGCCAGCAGCACCGATCTCGGTGCGGTCGAGGTGGGCCAGACCCTGCCCGAGCGGACCCTGCCCATCACCCGCGCGATGCTGGTGGCCTATGCCGGCGCGAGCCTGGACCGCAACCCGATCCACTGGGACGAGCGCTTCGCCACGGGCGTGGGCCTGCCCGACGTCATCGCCCACGGGATGCTCACGATGGGCTCGGCCGTCCAGGTCGTCGTCGACTGGTGCGGTGACGCGGGCCGCGTCGTGGAGTACTCCACCAAGTTCGTGGCCCCCGTCGTCGTCCCTCACGACACCGGAGCTGAGGTCGTCCTCGGTGGTGTCGTCAAGAAGGTCGAGGACGGACGGGCTACGGTCGAGATCCGCGCCACGTGCGAGGGCAAGAAGGTCCTCGGGCGCGCGCTCGCGGTCGTCCGCCTCTGACGGCGCCGCGCCACCTGGCCTCAGCGTCACTGGGCCTCAGCGTTACCAGGCCTCAGGGTCACCAGGCCTCAGCGCCGGTGGACCCGTCATACCTCCGATCCCCCGAAGGACATCCATGCAGGTCGAGCACGACGCGCCCCTCGCACCGCTCACCACGATGCGCGTCGGCGGCCCCGCCGCCCGGCTGGTGACCGTGGAGACGACCGACGAGCTCGTCGACGCGGTGCGCGAGGTCGACGACGCCGACGAGCCGCTGCTGCTCGTGTCGGGCGGGTCAAACCTCGTGATCAGCGACGAGGGCTTCGAGGGCACGGTCGTCCGGGTCGCCACGCAGGGCGTCGACGTGCAGTCGCAGGACTACTGCGGCGGCGCGTTCGTCCGGGTGGCGGCGGGGGAGTCCTGGGACGGCCTGGTCGAGCGGGCCGTGACCGAGGGCTGGGCGGGCATCGAGGCCATGTCCGGGATCCCGGGCCTCACCGGCGCCACCCCGGTGCAGAACGTCGGCGCCTACGGCCAGGAGGTCGCCCAGACCATCGCGCAGGTCCGCGTCTACGACCGGCGTGAGCAGCGCGTCCGCACGTTCTTCCCCGACGACTGCGCCTTCACCTACCGCCACAGCGTGTTCAAGGGCGCCGACCGCTATGTCGTCCTCGACGTCGCCTTCCAGCTCGAGGTCGCCGACCTCTCCCGCCCGGTGGCGTATGCCGCCCTCGCGGCCGGTCTGGACGTGCCGCTGGGCACGCGCGTGCCGCTGCAGGACGCCCGCGAGGCCGTGCTGGTGCAGCGGCGCCGGCGGGGGATGGTGCTCGACGCGGACGACCACGACACGTGGTCCTGCGGCTCCTTCTTCACCAACCCGATCCTGCTCGCGCGCGAGTTCGCGGACCTGCAGGAGCGGGCTCGCGCCCACCTCGGGGCGGACGGCCCGGAGCCGCCGCGCTTCGACGCGGGGGAGGGCATGGTCAAGACCAGCGCCGCCTGGCTCATCGACAAGGCGGGCTTCACCAAGGGCTTCGGGCTGCCGGGCGAGGCCTCGCTGTCCACCAAGCACACCCTCGCCGTCACCAACCGGGGCGGGGCCACGGCCGAGGACGTCCTGGCCCTGGCCGGCACGGTCCGCGACGGCGTCCACGAGGCATTCGGCGTGACGCTGGTCAACGAGCCGGTCCTCGTCAACCTCTCCCTCCCGACCTACCTCAGGTAGTCACATCGGCCCGCCTTCGCACGCCAGGCGGATGTGACTACCTCAGGTAGATCCGCGCGCGAGGCCCCGTCCAGACGCAGCGCCGCACCGACCAGCACCGACCAGCACCGACCAGCACCGAGTCAGCCGTCGGGCTGGGCCAGCCACACGTCGATGTCCTCCTCGGCCCGCGCCACGACGTCGCGCGGTGCTGTCGACGCCCGCAGCGACATGCGCGCCAGCCCCGCCAGCGCCTCGTCGTCGAGCCCGTGTACCTCTCTCGCCGCGCGATACTGGTCCACCAGCCGCGTCCCGAACAGCAGCGGGTCGTCCGCGCCCAGCGCCACCTGGATCCCCGCGCCCAGCAGGGTCCGCAGCGGCACGGCGGGCGCGGCGTCATACACCCCGAGGGCGACGTTGCTCCCGGGGCACACCTCCAGCGCGACCCCCTCGCGGGCCAGCCGCTCCAACACCCGGGGGTCCTCGGCGGCGCGCACCCCGTGGCCGATCCGGTCGGGCAGGAGCGCGTCGAGGGTCCGTATGACGGCCTCCGGCCCCACCAGCTCGCCGCCGTGGGGCACGAGGGCCAGACCCGCACCGCGGGCGATCCCGAACGCCGGCGCGAAGTCCTCGACCGCGCCTCGGTGCTCGTCGTTCGACAGCCCGAAGCCCACCACCGCACCCGTGCCCTCGCCGGCGTACCGCGCCGCCAGGCGGGCCAGCGTCCGGGCATCCATGGGGTGGCGGATCCGGCTGGCGGCCACCACCACGCCCACCCCGATGCCGGACTCCGCCGCCGCGGCGGTCGCCGACTCCAGGACCAGCTCGAGCGCTGGTGTCAGCCCCCCGCAGAAGGGCGCGTAGGACGTCGGGTCCACCTGGATCTCGAGCCACCGCGACCCCTCGCTGGCGTCGTCGAGCGCCGCCTCCCGCACGATCCGGCGCATGGCCTCCGGCGACCGGACGCAGGCCCGGGCGGCGTCGTACAACCGCTGGAACCGGAACCACCCGCGCGACTCGACCGAGGTGAGCCGCGGCGGCCACTCGTCGACGAGGGCGTGGGGGAGCCGCAGGCCCTCGGTGGCCGCGAGCTCGGCGAGCGTGGACAGCCGCATCGACCCGGTGAAGTGCAGGTGCAGGTGCGCCTTGGGGAGCTGGTCGAGGGGGCGGGGCATGTCGTCATCCTCACAGACGGTGGCGAACGCTCGGCCACGGTGGCCGCCCGCGCGCCGCGGCCGCCGACGCAGGGGGCTGTGCCTACGGTGGGGTCGCTCCACCCGGAGCGTCCGCCACACCCAGCCGCGCAGCACGCCCTGTCGCCGCCCGTCGTCGAGCTCACCGAGGTCACCGATGCCCAGCCCAGACCCCTTGCTCAGCCGTGCCCGCCGCAGCACCAAGGTCGGGCTGCTGGCCGTGGTCGCGACCGCCGTCACCGCCGGGGGCCTCTCGGTCGTGGACGCCTTCGGCCCTCCCGACCCCACGCCGGCCACGCTCGCACGCGAGGCAGCCTCCCCGGCGGCCCGGTCGTCCGCCATCCCCACCTCGGCCGCGGGCGGAGCCGGCTCGACCGTCGCGCCGCCCCGCACTGCCTCGCCGACGACCGGTTCCAGGCGCCAGGGCGTGCCGGGGGCCCAGCCCATCACCCTCGCGTTCGGGGGCGACACCCAGGCCCACGGATCCGCCGGCCGCATCGTCGACGAGGGCCTCGGCGCCACCGGGAAGCTGCTCGCCCGCGCGGACCTCGCGATGGTCAACCTCGAGACGGTCGTGGCGGCCGACCGCACGGGGCTGCGACCTCAGCCCAAGCCGTTCACCTTCGTCACCGGCCCCTCGATCCTGGGCGCGCTGCGCAAGGAGGGCGTCGACGTGGTCACGGCGGCCAACAACCACACGATGGACTTCGGCGACCGCGGCATGACGCAGATGCTCGCCGCCAAGGCATCCTCGCCGCTGCCGATGGTGGGGCTGGGCAAGGACGACACCGAGGCCTGGGCGCCCTGGTCGACGGACGTCAAGGGTCGCAGGGTGGTGGTGTTCGGGGCGACGGACGTCCTCGACTCGCACCTGGACTGGAAGGCCGGGCCCGGCAAGCCCGGTCTGGCCAAGGTCAAGGACAAGGAGGGCTTCGACAAGCTGCTGGACGGCGTCCGTCGGGCCCGTGCCGCCGGTCCGACCGACGTCATCGTCGTCTACCTGCACTCCGGGATCGAGAAGCAGCGCTGCCCGACGCCTCGTCAGGTCCTCACGGACTCCGCGCTCGCCGAGGCGGGCGCGACCGTCGTGGTGGGGGCGCACGCGCACGTGCTGCAGACGACGACGACCGTGGGGGACACGGCGGTGGCCTACGGCATCGGCAACTTCGTCTTCGGCAGCGGGAGCAGCGCCGAGACCCGCGCGTCCGGCGTCCTGACGGTGACCGTCCCGGGCGACGCGGGCGCACCCACCATGACCTTCGACCCGGCCCGGGTGACCCAGGGCCTGCCCGTCCTGCTCGAGGGAGCCGAGCGGGAGCGCGCCCTCCAGACCTGGCGGGCGCGCGGCGAGGGCTGCTCCTGACCGTATGCCGTCCGCCCGGCGTCACGGCCGGTCGCCGGCTCACGCGTCGGTTCGCCTCGGGCCGTCCCTCTGACGTATGCTCGTCTCTTGGATGGATTCCGCGTCGATCGTCGCTGTGCTGCGCCGGCCGGCTCGAACCGTCCTGAAGGGTAGTAGCTCAATTGGTAGAGCACCGGTCTCCAAAACCGGCGGTTGGGGGTTCGAGTCCCTCCTGCCCTGCGGATCACGTGATCATCTGACGAAACGAGGGGTCGTGAGCGAGGTCAACACCCGTGGTGGTGCTGGGCGCGACACCGCGACCCGTCGTGGCTTCTTCGGACGCATCGCGTTGTTCGTCGCCCAGGTGCTGGACGAGCTCCGCAAGGTCGTCCGTCCCACCCGCGAGGAGCTGATCACCTACACCACGGTCGTCATGGTCTTCGTGATCGCGGTCATGCTGTTCGTCGCGGCCCTCGACTACGGGATCGGCAAGCTCGTCTTCTGGGCGTTCGCCGGCAGCTGACGGCCCGACCGGCCCTCCGGTCAGCATCGCCCCGTGGCGGCACCCGCCCGATCACCAGCAAGGAAGTAGGCCCGCACCGTGTCCGACCAGCCCTCGAACGACCCGTTCGCCACCCGCGACGAGGCCGACGTCGACGCTCCTGTCGAGACGACCGAGGTCCTGACGGACGAGGTCGAGGTCGACGCACCCACCGAGACCGAGGCCCTCGACGTCGAGACGCCCGCCGAGGCCACCGACGTGGACGCGCCCCCCGTGGACGCCGGCGCCGAGGCCGACGACGCCGAGCCTGTCGAGCCGATCGACACGGAGGAGCAGCCCTCCGTGCCGGACGCCCCCGCGGTCAACCCCCTTGAGGAGTTCAAGCGCGACCTGCGCATGCTCGAGGGCGACTGGTACGTCGTGCACTCCTACGCGGGCTACGAGAACCGCGTCAAGACCAACCTCGAGACCCGCGTGACCAGCCTCAACATGGAGCCTTACATCTTCCAGGTGGAGGTCCCTATGGAGGAGATCACCGAGATCAAGAACGGCCAGCGCAAGGTCGTCCGCCGCGTGCGGATGCCCGGGTACGTCCTGGTGCGCATGGACCTCACCGACGAGAGCTGGGGAGCCGTGCGGCACACCCCCGGCGTGACGGGCTTCGTGGGTCACACCCACCAGCCGGTGCCGCTGAGCCTCGACGAGGTCGTCACCATGCTGGCCCCCAAGTTCGAGGAGCCCGCGGCCCCGGCCGCGTCCGGCACCGCCGGTCAGACCGGCTCCGGCCAGGCGGCCTCCCCGCGCCCCACGGTGGACGTGGAGTTCGAGGTCGGCGAGTCGGTCACGGTCATGGAGGGCCCCTTCGAGACCCTCGACGCCACGGTCTCCGAGATCAACGTCGAGACCCAGAAGCTCAAGGTTCTGGTGTCGATCTTCGGCCGGGAGACCCCGGTCGAGCTGGGCTTCAACCAGGTCGCCAAGATCTGATCGCAGCCCTCCGGCCCCGCGGCACCCCGCGGCGGTCCTGCAACCGGGTCATCGCCCACGGCGTCGGCCCATCACACAGCAAGGAAGTTCTACATGCCTCCCAAGAAGAAGGTCTCCGGCTTCATCAAGCTGCAGATCCAGGCCGGTGCCGCGACGCCGGCCCCGCCCGTCGGTCCCGCCCTGGGTCAGCACGGTGTCAACATCATGGAGTTCGTCAAGGCCTACAACGCCGCGACGGAGGCCCAGCGTGGCAACGTCATCCCGGTCGAGATCACGGTCTACGAGGACCGCTCGTTCACCTTCATCACCAAGACCCCGCCGGCCGCCGAGCTGATCAAGAAGGCCGCGGGCGTCCCCAAGGGCTCCGGCGTCCCCAACAAGACCAAGGTCGCGACGCTGTCCGCCGACCAGGTCCGCGAGATCGCCCAGCAGAAGATGGACGACCTCAACGCCAACGACATCGAGATGGCCGCCCGCATCATCGCCGGCACCGCCCGCTCGATGGGCATCAACACCCCCGGCTACGAGTCCTGAGCTCGTGACCTGCGGGCCCACCGGGTCCGCTGTGGCAGGACCAGCGCTGGTCCGATCGACCACGACTCCCGCAGGGTGAGCCTCCGGGCCACCCGACATCCCCGAAGGAGAAGCACATGAAGCGCAGCAAGGCCTACCGCGCCGCCGCCGACAGGATCGACGACGCCAAGCTCTACGCCCCGCTGGAGGCCGTCCGTCTCGCCAAGGAGACGGCGTCCAACACGTACGACGCGACCGTCGAGGTGGCCTTCCGCCTCGGCGTCGACCCGCGCAAGGCGGACCAGATGGTGCGCGGCACCGTCAACCTGCCGCACGGCACGGGCAAGACCGCTCGCGTCCTGGTCTTCGCCAACGGCGACAAGGCCGAGGCCGCCCGCGCCGCCGGCGCCGACTTCGTCGGTTCCGACGACCTGCTCGAGAAGGTCCAGGGCGGCTGGCTCGACTTCGACGCCGTCGTCGCGACCCCGGACCTCATGGGCAAGGTCGGTCGTCTGGGCAAGGTGCTGGGCCCCCGTGGCCTCATGCCCAACCCCAAGACCGGCACCGTGACGATGGACGTGACCAAGGCCGTCAACGACATCAAGGGCGGCAAGATCGAGTTCCGCGTCGACAAGCACGCCAACCTCCACTTCATCATCGGCAAGGTCTCCTTCGACGAGAAGAACCTGGTGGAGAACTACGCGGCGGCGCTCGAGGAGATCCTGCGCCTCAAGCCGTCCGCCTCCAAGGGTCGCTACATCACCAAGGCGACCATGGCGACGACGACGGGCCCCGGCATCCCCCTGGACGCCAACCGCACCCGCAACCTCACCTCCGAGGAGGAGGTCCAGGCCTGAGCCTGACCTCCAGCCCGCGATGCCCGGACCGACCTCGTCGGCCCGGGCTTCGCGCTTCCCGGGTGAGCCTTCCGGTATGCCGTCCGCCCGGCCTCTAGGATCGGTGATCATGCGCGCTGCCCGTCCCGACCTCCGGCCGACGCCTCCTGCGGGCCCCGTCCGGGTCTCGCGGGGCGCCGGTGGCGGTGTCCTTGCTCTCGGCACGGCGCTGCTGCTGTCGGGGTGCGTCGCGGGCTCCCACACGACGACCTCCACGCTGGGGGCGGCGACCTCGGCGCCGACGACGACCGCCACGGCCACCCTCCCCAGCGACGGCGCGTCCCTCGCAGGCACGACACCGGATCCCAACGCCCAGCCGGTGCCGTCCGGCGAGGGGGTGCCCGGTGACCAGTTCGCGCAGACGATGAAGGACCTGATCGCAGCCAAGGGTTCGGTCCGCATGGCGATGACCACCCCGGCGGGCGCCGCCAAGGCCCAGGTCGACACCCGGACCAAGGCCATGCGGGTCGAGGTCGACGCGTCCGGCCGCGTCGTCACCCTGGTCCACCTCGGCGACCGCACCTGGGTCAAGGGGGCGGGCACCGTCCAGGGCCCCGTGCCCGCGGCGACGCCCGGCGCCAGGCCCAAGCAGGACGTCCGTCGGTGGCTGCTCCTCGACCCGAGCGGCACCGACGCCATCAGCCAGAAGCTCGGCACTCAGGCGCGGGTGGCCGAGACCCTCGACCCCGCTCGCTTCACCGCCATGCTGGGCGGCCTGCTGGGGGACCGGACCCCGCGCGGGGACGGGGCGCAGGTGGCGTTCACGGTGCCCGCCACCCAGTACCTCGACGCCGTGTCGGCGCCCGCAGCCCTGCGCGGTGCCGTCACCAAGCCGGTCAAGCTCGTGGTGGTGCTCGACGCGTCCGGTGCGCCCACGTCGGTGACGGCGACCATCCCCACCAAGAAGTCCGACCTCGTGGACCGCACGGAGTACTCCCGCTGGGGCGCGCCGGTGTCGATCGAGGCGCCGGCTGCCGACGACGTGGCTCCGGCGCCGGGTTCCCAGCGCACGGCGGCGACATCCTCGCCCAGCGCCAGCGCCAGCGCCAGCGGCAGCGCCAGCGCCAGCGCCAGCGCAGCGGGCTGACCAGCCGATTTGGTGGTGGGCCGGGCGCCCCGTACGCTTGGCGAGACCAATGACCGCCGGTCTGCCGTGATCACCCCGAGTCCTGCTCGGGTCCGATAGCGGCACGAAGGTCCCGTGACGGGGCGTCCAGCGCAGGCTACGACGATCGTGCTCGCCCCTGGCGAGACCTCGAGCTCCGTGCGCCTGCGCCGGGGCTCTTTTTCATGTGGCCACCGGCTTCACGCTACGGAAGGAGGCCACATGGCAACCGCTGAGAAGCACGCTGCCATCGCCGAGATCGCGGACAAGTTCCGCAACTCGGGTGCGGCCGTGCTGACGGAGTACCGCGGTCTGACCGTGAAGCAGCTCTCGGAGCTGCGCGGCTCGATCCGTGAGCACGCAACCTACGCCGTGGTCAAGAACACGCTGACCCAGCGTGCCGCCGAGGAGGCCGGTATCACGGCCTTCGACGGGCACCTGAGTGGTCCGAGCGCCATCGTCTTCATCACCGGTGACGCGGTGGAGACGGCCAAGGGCCTGCGTGACTTCGCCAAGGCCAACCCGGCCCTTGTGATCAAGGCCGGTGTGCTCGACGGCAAGCCGTTGAGCCCCGAGGACATCACCAAGCTCGCGGACCTCGAGTCCCGCGAGGTGCTCCTCTCCAAGCTGGCGGGCGCCATGAACGCCTCGCTCAGCAAGGCTGTTTACCTCTTCGCCGCTCCTCTGTCGCAGACGGCCCGCGTGGTCGACGCCCTGCGCGCAAAGGTCGAGGCGGAGGGCCCCGTCGAGGCTGCTCCGGCTGCCGACGACACCGCCGAGGCCACGGCCGAGGCTACCGACGACGTCGCCGCGGGTGGCGACGAGAGCTGATCCGTTCGGATCCGCTCGTACCCAGCACGCGCCACTCACGGCACAGACAGGAAGGAAGCCACCATGGCTAAGCTCAGCAACGACGAGCTCCTTGAGGCCTTCAAGGAGATGACCCTGATCGAGCTCTCCGAGTTCGTCAAGCAGTTCGAGGACACCTTCGGTGTCACCGCTGCCGCCCCGGTTGCCGTCGCGGCCGCCGGCGCCCCCGCCGGCGGTGCCGGCGACGCCGCCGCTGCGGAGGAGAAGGACGAGTTCGACGTCATCCTCACCGCCGCCGGTGACAAGAAGATCCAGGTCATCAAGGAGGTGCGCGCGCTCACGTCCCTCGGTCTCAAGGAGGCCAAGGACCTGGTCGACGGCGCCCCGAAGCCGGTCGTCGAGGGTGTCAACAAGGAGACCGCGGAGAAGGCCAAGGCTGCCCTCGAGGGCGCCGGCGCTTCCGTCGAGCTCAAGTGATCTCGGGCCGGATGACGTCCGGCCACTGATCCACCTCACGAGGCGGGTCGCATCCCCCGGGATGCGACCCGCCTCGTCGTAATGCGCGCGCGGTGGCGGTGCTGCCGCTGCTCACGGCGGCCACGCACGCGGGCGGTCCGCCATCCCCACGGGGTGTGCCAGCCTGCGGCGATCGGGGTAACGATCGGCGCGTCGCGGGGCGTTGCCCTTGACGCCGTCCCAGGCCACGCCCATAGTGATGGGGCATCCGCCTCCCCGGCGGTGAGGCCCGTGTCCCCGGCGGTGAGGTCCGTGGTCCTGGGCCCGGGGGAGTCGGGCTGGACGCAGGGTGGCGTCTTGTACTATGCTGTCGCTTTGCGCTGCCTCATAGCCCCGCGTCCTGGTGGACGTGCGGCACGTGCTCGCTTCGACTCCATAGCTCCAGGCCCGTGGAAGGACCATCCTTGGCTGCCTCGCGACCCGCGACCCAGACTGTGTCCACTGCTCAGACGGCTTCCGGTCGTCTGTCCTTCGCAAAGATCAAGGAGCCGCTGGAGGTCCCGGACCTCCTGGCGCTCCAGACGGAGAGCTTCGACTGGCTGCTCGGCAACGAGCGCTGGCAGGCCCGTGTGGCCGCCGCGAAGGACGCCGGTCGCAACGACGTCCCCAACCGTTCCGGTCTGGAGGAGATCTTCGAGGAGATCTCTCCGATCGAGGACTTCTCCGGCTCCATGTCCCTCTCGTTCCGCAACCACCGGTTCGAGGAGGAGAAGCACTCGATCGAGGAGTGCAAGGAGCGGGACATGACCTACTCCGCCCCGTTGTTCGTGACGGCGGAGTTCATGAACACCAACACCGGTGAGATCAAGTCCCAGACGGTGTTCATGGGTGACTTCCCGCTCATGACCGAGCGCGGCACGTTCATCATCAACGGCACCGAGCGTGTCGTGGTGTCCCAGCTGGTGCGTTCCCCGGGCGTCTACTTCGAGCGGACCCCGGACAAGACCTCCGACAAGGACATCTACTCCGCCAAGGTGATCCCGAGCCGTGGCGCGTGGCTGGAGTTCGAGATCGACAAGCGCGACATGGTGGGCGTGCGCGTCGACCGCAAGCGCAAGCAGTCGGTCACGGTGCTGCTCAAGGCGCTGGGCTGGACCGAGGCGCAGATCCTCGAGGAGTTCGGCGAGTACGAGTCGATGCGCCAGACCCTGGAGAAGGACCACACGGCCGGCCAGGACGACGCGCTGCTGGACATCTACCGCAAGCTGCGCCCGGGCGAGCCGCCGACCAAGGAGGCCGCCCAGGCTCTCTTGGACAACCTTTACTTCAACCCCAAGCGCTACGACCTGGCCAAGGTCGGTCGCTACAAGATCGACAAGAAGCTCGGCATCGAGGCGGGTCTGGACGAGTCCGTCCTGCGCATCGATGACGTCGTCGCGACGATCAAGTACCTCGTGGCCCTGCACAACGGTGACGCGACCCTGCCGGGCTCGCGTGGCGGCGAGGCCGTGGACGTGCGCGTCGAGGTCGACGACATCGACCACTTCGGCAACCGCCGTCTGCGCAACGTCGGCGAGCTCATCCAGAACCAGGTCCGCACCGGCCTGTCCCGCATGGAGCGCGTCGTCCGCGAGCGCATGACCACGCAGGACGTCGAAGCGATCACCCCGCAGACCCTGATCAACATCCGCCCCGTGGTGGCCTCGATCAAGGAGTTCTTCGGCACCTCGCAGCTGTCGCAGTTCATGGACCAGAACAACCCCCTGTCCGGCCTGACGCACAAGCGTCGTCTGTCCGCGCTGGGCCCGGGTGGTCTGTCCCGTGACCGTGCCGGCATGGAGGTTCGTGACGTCCACCCGTCGCACTACGGCCGCATGTGCCCGATCGAGACCCCTGAGGGTCCCAACATCGGTCTGATCGGCTCGCTGGCGTCCTACGGGCGGATCAACCCGTTCGGCTTCGTGGAGTCCCCCTACCGCAAGGTCAACGAGGGCGTCGTGTCCGACGAGGTGCACTACCTGTCGGCCGACGAGGAGGACGAGCTCGTCATCGCGCAGGCCAACGCCCCGATGGAGGCGGACGGTCGCTTCTCCGAGGAGCGCGTCCTGGTCCGCACCAAGGGCGGCGAGGTCGACTTCGTGCCGGCCGCGGACGTCGACTACATGGACGTGTCCCCGCGCCAGATGGTGTCGGCCGCCACGGCGCTGATCCCGTTCCTGGAGCACGACGACGCCAACCGCGCGCTCATGGGCTCCAACATGATGCGTCAGGCCGTGCCGCTGGTGCGCTCGGAGTCCCCACTGGTCGGGACCGGCATGGAGCACCGCACGGCGCTCGACTCCGGCGACGTGGTCCTGGCGACCAAGCCCGGCGTGGTCCAGGAGGTCTCGGCCGACCTGGTCAGCGTCGCCAACGACGACGGGTCCTACCAGACCTACCGGATCATGAAGTTCTCCCGGTCCAACCAGGGCAACTGCTACAACCAGCGCGTCATCGTCAGCGCCGGCGACCGGCTCGAGGTCGGCTCGGTGATCGCCGACGGTCCCGCGACCGACGGCGGCGAGATGGCCCTGGGCAAGAACCTCCTCGTGGCGTTCATGCCGTGGGAGGGCCACAACTATGAGGACGCGATCATCCTCTCCCAGCGCCTGGTGCAGGACGACACCCTGTCCTCGATCCACATCGAGGAGCACGAGGTCGACGCCCGCGACACCAAGCTGGGCGCCGAGGAGATCACGCGGGACATCCCCAACGTCTCCGAGGAGGTCCTGGCGGACCTGGACGAGCGCGGGATCATCCGCATCGGTGCCGAGGTCCGCGACGGCGACCTGCTGGTCGGCAAGGTCACGCCCAAGGGTGAGACCGAGCTGACCCCGGAGGAGCGGCTGCTGCGCGCGATCTTCGGCGAGAAGGCCCGCGAGGTCCGCGACACGTCGCTGAAGGTCCCGCACGGCGAGACCGGCACGGTCATCGGCGTCAAGGTCTTCGACCGCGAGGAGGGCGACGAGCTTCCCCCGGGCGTCAACCAGCTGGTGCGCGTCTACGTCGCCAACAAGCGCAAGATCACCGACGGCGACAAGCTCGCCGGTCGTCACGGCAACAAGGGCGTCATCTCCAAGATCTTGCCGATCGAGGACATGCCCTTCCTGGAGGACGGCACGCCGGTCGACGTCGTGCTAAACCCCCTGGGTGTGCCGGGCCGCATGAACGTCGGTCAGATCCTGGAGATCCACCTCGGGTGGGCGGCCAGCCGCGGCTGGAACGTCCCCGAGGGCGCCGAGTGGGCCGTCCGCATCCCGGCCGACGCCCACGAGGCCCCCGCCGGGTCCCGCGTGGCCACGCCGGTGTTCGACGGCGCCAAGGAGGAGGAGATCAAGGGTCTGCTCGAGTCGACCAACGTGACCCGCGACGGGCAGCGCCTGGTCGGCGAGTCCGGCAAGTCCCGCATGTTCGACGGCCGCTCCGGCGAGCCGTTCCCCGAGCCGGTCTCGGTGGGCTACATGTACATCCTCAAGCTCCACCACCTGGTCGACGACAAGATCCACGCCCGCTCGACCGGCCCGTACTCGATGATCACCCAGCAGCCGCTCGGTGGTAAGGCCCAGTTCGGTGGCCAGCGCTTCGGCGAGATGGAGGTGTGGGCCCT
>NZ_DCYC01000092.1:0-1518 GCF_002330965.1 Arsenicicoccus sp. UBA2120 | reverse complement strand
GGCCGCGTCAAGGTCTACGAGGCGATCGTCAAGGGCGAGAACATCCCCGACTCGGGCATCCCGGAGTCGTTCAAGGTCCTCCTCAAGGAGATGCAGTCCCTGTGTCTCAACGTCGAGGTCCTGTCCAGCGACGGCAACACCATCGAGATGCGCGACGCCGACGAGGAGGTCTTCCGCGCGGCGGAGGAGCTCGGCATCGACCTGAGCCGGCGCGAGCCGAGCAGCGTCGAGGAGGTCTGACGGTTTCGTGACGTATGACGAGGCGCGGCCGCCCAGCCGCACGGCCGAGCAGCCGCGCCCGCCATACGGCCGAGACCCGCACGACATCGATCGCCGCCCCGACCCGGGGTCGGCCACGAACACCGTTCAGACCCACAGACTTTGAATCAGTCGCAAGACGAGAGAAGGACACACGTGCTCGACGTCAACTTCTTTGACGAGCTGCGTATCGGCCTCGCCACGGCGGACTCCATCCGCCAGTGGTCCCACGGCGAGGTCAAGAAGCCCGAGACCATCAACTACCGCACCCTGAAGCCGGAGAAGGACGGGCTCTTCTGCGAGAAGATCTTCGGCCCCACCCGTGACTGGGAGTGCTACTGCGGCAAGTACAAGCGCGTGCGCTTCAAGGGCATCATCTGCGAGCGCTGCGGCGTCGAGGTGACCCGCGCCAAGGTGCGCCGCGAGCGGATGGGCCACATCGAGCTCGCCGCCCCGGTCACCCACATCTGGTACTTCAAGGGCGTGCCGAGCCGCCTGGGCTACCTGCTCGACCTGGCTCCGAAGGACCTCGAGAAGGTCATCTACTTCGCGGCCTACATGATCACCTCCGTCGACGAGGAGTCGCGTCACCGCGACCTGCCGTCGCTCGAGGCGCAGATCGAGGTCGAGAAGAAGGAGCACGTCAACCGTCGTGACGCCGACGTGGAGACCCGCGCCAAGAAGCTCGAGACCGACCTCGCGGCCCTGGAGGCCGAGGGTGCCAAGTCCGACGTCAAGCGCAAGCTCAAGGACTCCGCCGAGCGCGAGATGAACGCCATCCGCAAGCGTGCGGACGTGCAGATCGAGCGCCTCGAGCAGGTCTGGGACCGCTTCAAGAACCTCAAGGTCCAGGACCTCGAGGGCGACGAGATGCTCTACCGCGAGATGCGTGACCGCTTCGGTCTGTACTTCGAGGGTGGCATGGGCGCCGCGGCGATCCAGAAGCGCCTGGAGACCTTCGACCTGGACGCCGAGTCCGAGTTGCTGCGCGAGATCATCGCCACCGGCAAGGGGCAGAAGAAGACCCGCGCCCTCAAGCGCCTCAAGGTCGTCACGGCCTTCCAGACGACCAGCAACAGCCCCACGGGCATGGTGCTGGACTGCGTCCCGGTCATCCCGCCGGACCTGCGCCCGATGGTGCAGCTCGACGGTGGCCGCTTCGCGACGTCGGACCTCAACGACCTCTACCGCCGCGTCATCAACCGCAACAACCGCCTGAAGCGCCTCCTCGACCTCGGTGCGCCCGAGATCATCGTCAAC
>NZ_DCYC01000077.1:0-37721 GCF_002330965.1 Arsenicicoccus sp. UBA2120 | reverse complement strand
ATGACGTTGAATGTCCATCTAACAAAGGAACCTCAAACGAGGTTTAAAACTTGGCATCGAATTTCGGCACGCTGTTGAGTTCTCAAACATCGGACGCTCACGACATCCCGGTCCACGTGCGTGGGCCTTCGTGTCGAGGCTGTCAGTTTCCGAAACACATCTTGGGCTTCTCGGACCAGATCAATGACCTGCGGAGCGCGCTTGGCGTGTTCGGTTCCTCTACTGTAGCAGGTGTTTCTCCCGCTTCCTAATCGAGCGTTTCCGCTCATCAGGTCATACCGAAGTACCTTCTCGGTAGAGGTTGTCATCCGCGGGACCGGCCTACTTCGCTGCGAGGTTTCCCTGCTAGCAGTGGTGTCCGTTCCTCCCTGTCCGGGCGACATCGAGAACATTACGTGAAGGTGTCCGGGGAGACAAATCCGGTGGTCAGGACGCCGGCATACGACCAGCAGCCATGGACTTGCGCCCCCGCTTGAGCAGGACCACCCGGCCGTGGAGGAAGTCCTGCTCCCCCAGCACGGCCTCGGGGTCGGACACCTTGGCGTTGTTGACCGAGGCGCCGCCGTCCTTCAGCGCCCGGCGAGCCTCGTTGCGGGACGCCACCAGACCCACCGACACCAGCGCGTCGACCAGGGTGTCCCCGGGCGACAGCTCTCCCCCGGGCAGCTCCGCCGTCGCGTCCAGCAGGGTCTGCCGGTCCAGGGCCGCGATGTCGCCCTTGCCGAAGAGCGCCTCGGACGCGGCCTGCACCGCCGCGGTCGCCTCGGGCCCGTGCACCAGCGTGGTCACGTCGGCCGCCAGCGTCCGCTGAGCCGTGCGCCGGAAAGGCTCCTCGGCGACCTGACGCTCCAGCTCGGCGATCTCGTCGCGCGTGCGGTCGGTGAAGACCTTGAGCAGCTTCACCACCGAGGCGTCCTCGACGTTGATCCAGTACTGGTAGAAGGCGTAGGGCGAGGTCATCCGCGGGTCCAGCCACACGGCGTTGCCCGCGGACTTGCCGAACTTCTCCCCCGACGAGTCGGTCAGGAGCGGCGTGGTGAGCACGTGCACCGACACCCCCTCGACGCGACCGATGAGGTCCACGCCGGCCGTGAGGTTGCCCCACTGGTCCTGGCCGCCGGTCTGCAGGGTGCAGCCGTACTGCCGGTAGAGCTCGAGGTAGTCCAGCGCCTGCAGGATCTGGTAGCTGAACTCCGTGTAGGAGATGCCCTGGTCGGAGCCGAGCCGCGCCGCGACGGCGTCCTTCTTGAGCATCTGGTTGACCCGGAAGTGCTTGCCGTAGTCGCGCAGGAAGTCCAGGGCCGAGATGGGCGCGGTCCAGTCCAGGTTGTTGACGAAGATCGGCGGGTTGTCCGTGTCGGCCGACAGGATCGCCCGTACCTGCACCGCGATCCGCTCCACGTCCGCGGCCGTCTGCTCCTTGGTCTTGAGCACGCGCTCGCTCGACGGGCGTGGGTCACCCACCAGCCCCGTCGACCCACCCACCAGACCGATCACCCGGTGACCAGCCCGCTGCAGGTGCCGCAGGGCGATCAGCTGCACGAGGTTGCCGAAGTGCAGGGAGGGCGCGGTCGGGTCGAAGCCGCAATACACCGTGAGCGGTCCGTCCTCGAGGGCCTGGCGCAGCTCGGCCTCGTCGGTGGACTGTGCCACCAGGCCGCGCCACTGCAGCTCGTCGAGGATGTCGGTCACGGTGCATCACTCCTTGCGTCGAGGTCCCCGCCGCCGTCGGGCGGGCCGTGACTAGCCTGCCCTATCCCTGCCGGTCGGCGTAGTCGGTGTCGAGCACCGAGTAGTAGTACTCGTCGAGCCAGCGTCCGTCGTGCTGCGTCGACTTGCGGAGCGCGGCCTCGCGGGTCATGCCGAGCCGGGCCATCAGCCGACAGGCGGCGTCGTTGCCCTCGATGGTGGTGGCGAACACCCGGTGCGCACCCAGGCCGCGGAACGCGTGGTCGAGCAGCGCCCGCCCCACCTCGGTGGCGTAGCCCCGGCGGTGGTACTTGGGGTGCAGGACCCACGAGATCTCGTAGACGTCGGGGTGCTCGTAGCGGTGGAAGACGACGTGCCCGACGACCTTGTCCTTGTCGCGACGGACCAGCGCCAGCACCGGCGGGTCGTCGCCCACCCAGCGCGACAGGAAGCGCTTGACCTGCTTGTCGGAGTAGGGATCGTCGACGTAGCGCATCACCTGCGGGTCGCCGAGGTAGCTCCGCACGGCCTTGAAGTCGTCCTGGTCGAAAGGTCGTAGCGCCAGCCGCTCCGTGCGGACGGACGCGCTGACCTGCCCGGTCCGTCGTTGGTCCTTGCTCACGCTGTCGTGCTCCTGCCCGGGGCGAGCCCCGCCGTCGATCAGTGGCGCGGCGGACGGCGCCGCACCACGGCTGGACGATACGCCGAGACGGTGGGCTCGTCCGCCAGCCAGTAGCGCCAGGGGTACGTGTCGCCGTCTCCGCCCGGGCCCGACACGCCGACCCGGGGGCCGGTGCGGATCAAGCCCGCGTCAGCACCCAGTGTGCCCGGCGCCAGACGGACCGGCGCGGCGGGGTCCAGCAGGTCCAGCCCGTGGTGGCCGAGGTCCAGGCCGAGGGCCTTGGTCAGTCGCCCCGGCCCACGGGCCAGGTCGCGGGGCCGTATGCCGGGGCGTCGCTCGGTCACCTGCTCGCGACCGGCGACGACCTCCCCGGCACGCAGCAGCACCGCCGACGCCTCGCCCGTGGGCCCGCACACGACGTTGACCGCGTGGTGCATGCCGTAGGACAGGTAGACGTAGAGGTGGCCCGCCTCGCCGAACATGACGCGGGTGCGCGGCGTCGGACCACGGAAGGCGTGCGAACCGGGGTCCCGCTGACCGGCATACGCCTCGACCTCGGTGAGCCGCAGACCGACCGGGCCGTGCCACAGGACGCACCCGAGCAGGTCGGGGGCGACCTCGAGGACCGGCCGCGCGAAGAACGCGCGCGACAGCATCAGGCGCGGACGTCCAGGGCGGATCCCGCGAACTCCCGCAACCGCCGGGCCTGCTCGGCCACGCGGCCCCGCTGCTCGGTGACCCGCGCGGGGGCGGTCCCGCCCTTGGCGGAGCGGGACGCCAGGGACCCCTCGACCGACAGGACGGAGCGGACGTCGGGCGTCAGGTGCTCCGAGATGCCACGCAGGTCGTCGTCGTCGAGGTCCCACAGCTCGATGCCGCGCTCCTCGCACGCGCGCACGCAGGCGCCGGCCACCTCGTGGGCGACGCGGAACGGCACGCCCTCGCGCACCAGCCACTCGGCGACGTCCGTGGCCAGCGAGAAGCCCTGGGGCGCGAGGGACTCCAGGCGGTCGTCGTGGAAGGTCAGGGTCGCGACCATGCCGCTGAAGGCCGGTAGCAGCACCTCGAGGGTGTCGACGGCGTCGAAGACCGGCTCCTTGTCCTCCTGCAGGTCGCGGTTGTAGGCGAGCGGCAGGCTCTTGAGCGTGGTCAGCAGGCCGGCGAGGTCCCCCACCAGCCGGCCGGCCTTGCCCCGCGCGAGCTCGGCGACGTCGGGGTTCTTCTTCTGCGGCATGATGCTCGACCCGGTGGAGTAGGCGTCGTCGAGCGTGACGAAGCTGAACTCCTTGGTCGCCCAGAGCACGACCTCCTCGGCCAGCCGGGACACGTCGACGGCCGTCATGGCGCAGACGAAGGCGAACTCGGCGACGAAGTCGCGCGACGCCGTGCCGTCGATGGAGTTCTCCACGCTGGTCGCGAAGCCCAGGTCGGCGGCGACGGCCTCGGGGTCCAGGCCGAGGGACGACCCGGCCAGGGCGCCGGCGCCGTAGGGCGAGACCGCGGTCCGGGCGTCCCAGTCGACGAACCGCTCGACGTCGCGCAGCAGGGCCCAGGCGTGGGCGAGCAGGTGGTGGGCGAGCAGCACGGGCTGGGCGTGCTGCAGGTGCGTGCGACCGGGCATGGCGGTGGTGGCGTGCGCCTCGGCCTGGGCGACGAGGGCGTCGACGACGTCGAGGACCAGGCCGGCCACGGAGCGCGCGTGGTCGCGCAGGTACATCCGGAACAGCGTCGCGACCTGGTCGTTGCGCGAGCGCCCGGCCCGCAGCCGTCCGCCGACGTCGGTGCCGGCTCGCTCGATGAGCCCGCGCTCGAGCGCCGTGTGGACGTCCTCGTCGTCCTGCGCCGGCGCGAACGCCCCGGACTCCACGTCGTCCCGCAGCCGGCCCAGGGCCTCGAGCATCGCGTCGAGCGTGGCGTCGTCGAGCAGGCCCGCGCGGTGCAGGACGCGGGCGTGGGCGCGCGACCCGGCGATGTCGTAGGGCGCGAGCCGCCAGTCGAAGTGCGTCGACTTGGACAGGGCGGCGAGGGCGTCGGCCGGTCCACCGGCGAAGCGACCGCCCCACAGGCTGGTGCGCTCGGAGGTCATGCGGGTCCTCTCAGGAGGTGATGTGAGGTGGTGTCAGGTGTTGTCGTGGTGAGGTCGTCTGGAGGAGGTGGACGGCGTGGCGCGTCGGGTCAGTCGTCGTTGACGCCGGCGAGGCCGAGCAGCTTGCCCGCCACGGCCTCGCCGCCGTCGGGCGCCGCCGTGATCACCAGGATGGTGTCGTCGCCGGCGATGGTGCCGACGATGTCGCCCTCGCGGGCCATGTCGATCGCCGAGGCGAGGAAGCTGGCCGCTCCCGGCGGGGTGCGCACGATGACGAGGTTGGCGGACGCGCGGGCGGAGACGAGGAGCTCCTCGCACACCTTGCGCAGCCGCCCGGACACCTCGGCCATGTCGGGTGCGATGCGGGGGGTCTGGTCGCCACCGAGCCCGGGCAGGGCGTAGACGAGCGTGCGGCCCTGGCGGACCTTGACGGCGCCGAGGTCGACGAGGTCGCGGGAGAGCGTGGCCTGCGTGATCTCCACGCCCTCGGCCGCCAGCAGCTCGAGCAGCTCGTTCTGCGAGCGCACCGTGGTGCGGGCGAGGATGTCGGCGATCAGCTGGTGCCGGGCCCCGCGGGTCTGGGCGATCATGGAGTTCCTCCCTCGGAAGCGACGATCCCGTCCAGCACGACGGACAGGTCCGCGACGAACTCGTCGACCTCGTCCGTGGTGAGCACGAGGGGCGGCGCGAGCCGGATGGTGTCCGGGCGTACAGGGTTGACGATAGGCCCTCGGGCCTCGAGGTCCGCGGTGACCTGGGCGGACACGTCCCGCGTGAGGGCGATCGCGCGCAGCAGGCCGGCCCCGCGGACCTCGCGGACCAGCGGGTGGCCGAGCCCCTCCACGGCCTCGACGAGGTGCTCGCCGGTGGCCTTGACCTGCTCGAGCAGACCGTCCCGCTCGATGGTGTCGAGGACCGCGAGGGCGGCGGCGCAGGCCAGCGGGTTGCCGCCGAAGGTCGTGCCGTGCTGGCCGGCGCCCAGCAGGCCGCTCACCTCGTCGCCGAAGGTGACGACCGCCCCGATCGGCACGCCGCCGGCGAGACCCTTGGCCAGGGTCATCACGTCCGGCCGGACGCCGTGGGCCTGGTGCGCGAACCAGAGCCCCGAGCGACCCACCCCGGACTGGATCTCGTCCAGGACCAGCAGCGCACCGGCGGCGGTGGTCACCTCGCGGGCGGCCCGCAGATAGTCGGTCGAGGCCGGTATGACGCCGGCCTCCCCCTGGATCGGCTCGAGCACGACCGCGGCCACCGTCTCGTCGACCGCCGCGCGCAGAGCCTCGACGTCGTCGTAGGGCACGAACGTGACGTCCCCGATCAGCGGCTCGAAGGGCGCGCGGTAGGCCTCCTTGTGGGTGAGGGCCAGCGCACCGGTGGTGCGCCCGTGGAAGGCTCCCTCGGCGGCGACGATGCGCGTGCGGCCGGTCCGGCGGGACAGCTTGACGACCGCCTCGATGGCCTCGGTCCCGCTGTTGCACAAGAACACCCGCGACCCCGACGGGGCGTCCGACAGCTCCAGGAGCCGCTCGCCGAGGCGCACCTGGTCGGGGGTGACGAAGAAGTTGGAGACGTGGACGAGCTCGCGGGCCGCGCGGCTGATGGCCTCGACCAGGGCCGGGTGGCCGTGCCCGAGGCTGTTGACCGCGATGCCCCCCAGCAGGTCGAGGTGCCGACCGCCGTCGGCGTCGTAGACGTAGCAGCCCTCGCCGCGGACCAGGGTGAGGCGCGGTCGCCCGAAGACGCCGAGCAGGACCTCCTGGGAGCGGTCGAGGGTGGTGGCGCCGGTCGTCATACGGTCTCCTCGGTCGGATGGTCGGCTCCGTCGGTGCCGTCAGGGTCACCGGGGTCACCGGGATCACCGGCGGTGATCATCGTGCCGACCCCCTCGCTGGTGAAGACCTCCAGCAGCAGGGAGTGCGCCACACGGCCGTCGATCATGTGGGCCTGGGGGACGCCTCCGCGCACGGCTGCGACGCAGGCCTCGAGCTTGGGGATCATGCCGGCGTCGACCTGCGTCGCCAGCTCGGCGGCCTCGTCCACGCCCATGCGCGACACGATCGACGCGGGGTCCGGGTAGTCGAGGTAGACGCCCTCGACGTCGGTGAGGACGACGAGCTTGGTGGCCCCGAGCGCGGCGGCCAGCGCCCCCGCGGCGGTGTCGGCGTTGACGTTGAGGACCTGCCCGTCGACGTCCAGGTCGGGGGCGACGGTCGAGACGACCGGGATCCGCCCGGCATCCAGGATATCTTGCACCGCCGCGGGATTGACGACCTCGACGTCGCCGACGAGGCCCAGGTCGACGTCCTCGCCGTCGACGACGGTGCCGCGGCGCCGAGCCCCGAACAGGTGGGCGTCCTCGCCGGACAGGCCCACCGCCAGGGGTCCGTGCTGGTTGAGCAGGCCGACGAGCTCTCGCCCGACCTGGCCCGTCAGCACCATCCGCACGACGTCCATGACCTCGGGGGTCGTGACGCGCAGGCCGCCCCGGAACTCGCTGGTCAGACCGAGCCGGTCGAGCATGGCCGCGATCTGGGGGCCGCCACCGTGGACCACCACGGGGCGCAGCCCGGCGTAGCGGAGGAAGGCGACGTCCTGGGCGAACGCGGCCTTGAGCTCGTCGTCGATCATGGCGTTGCCGCCGTACTTGACGACGACGAGCGCGCCGCGGAAGCGCTCCATCCAGGGCAGGGCCTCGACGAGGACGGAGGCCTTGGCGAGCGTCCGCGGGTGGGACTCGTGCAGGCGCGGGGTGCGGGCGGCAGGTCGGGTCGTCATGTGCTGTAGGCCGAGTTCTCGTGGACGTAGTCGTGGGTCAGGTCGTTGGTCCAGATCGTGGCCTCCGCGTCGCCGGCGTGCAGGTCGACGAGGACGTGCACCTCGCGCGGGGCGAGGTCAACGAGCTCGCGCGGCTCCCCCACCCCCATGGCGCGGCAGACCTGGACCCCGTTGATCGCCACGTCGAGGAGGTAGGGGTCGAACGTCGCCCGGGTGGTGCCGACGGCGGCGAGGACGCGGCCCCAGTTGGGGTCGTTGCCGAAGACTGCGCACTTGAACAGGTTGTTGCGGGCGATGGAGCGCCCGACCTCGAGGGCGTCGTCCTCGTCGGCTGCGTGCACGACCTCGATCCGGATGTCGTGGTGCGCGCCCTCGGCATCGCCGATCAGCTGTCGGGCGAGGTCCTGGCAGACCTGGGTGACGGCCCCGGTGAGCTCGTGCTCGCCCGGCGTGACCCCGCTCGCGCCGCTCGCCAGGAGGACGACGGTGTCGTTGGTCGACTGGCAGCCGTCGGAGTCGATCCGGTCGAAGGACCGTGCCGTGGCCGCCCGCAGCGCCCGGTCGAGCAGCTCCGGCTCGACCGCCGCGTCCGTGGTGAGGACGACGAGCATCGTGGCGAGCGCCGGTGCCAGCATGCCGGCGCCCTTGGCCATGCCGCCGACCGTCCAGCCGTCCCGGGAGACGGACGCCTGCTTGCTGCGGGTGTCGGTGGTCATGATCGCCTCGGCCGCGTCGGCTCCCCCGTCGGCGCCGAGCCGGCCCGCGGCGTCGTCGATCCCCGCGGCCAGCCGGTCCATGGGGAGGCGCTCGCCGATGAGGCCGGTGGAGCAGACGACGACGTCACCGGCGCTGAGGCCGAGCCGGTCGGCGACCTGCTCGGCCGTGCGGTGGGTGTCGAGGAAGCCCTCGGGTCCCGTGCAGGCGTTGGCCCCGCCGGAGTTGAGCACCACGGCGTCGACCCGGTGGTCGGCCAGGACCTGCCGGCTCCAGGTGACCGGGGCGGCCTCCACGCGGTTGCTCGTGAAGACCGCGGCGGCGGCGTGCTGCGGTCCGTCGTTGACGACGAGGGCCACGTCGGGCCGGCCGCTGGCCTTGAGGCCGGCGGTGACCCCGGCGGCGCGGAAGCCCTGGGCTGCGGTGACGCTCACGGGGCGACTCCTGCGGTCGGCAGGCCCAGGCCCTCCGGGAGCCCGAGCGCGAGGTTGGTGCACTGGACGGCGGCGCCGGCCGTGCCCTTGGTCAGGTTGTCCTCCGCCGCCACGGCCACGACGCGGCCCACCCGCTCGTCGAGGACCACCTGGACGTGGACCTGGTTGCTGCCCAGCACGTCGCTGG
This sequence comes from Arsenicicoccus sp. UBA2120, assembly GCF_002330965.1. Taxonomy (NCBI): domain Bacteria; kingdom Bacillati; phylum Actinomycetota; class Actinomycetes; order Micrococcales; family Intrasporangiaceae; genus Arsenicicoccus; species Arsenicicoccus sp. UBA2120. Next base: position 29,214 of record NZ_DCYC01000077.1, on the reverse strand, counting down.
TCCGCGGCCACTGCCCCTCGGGCAGCACGTGCACGAACGGCTCGTCGGCGTAGCAGCGCTCCCAGGCATCGCGCACCTGGGCGGCGGTCGTGCCCGGACGGACTCGCGCGGTGCACGTGGCGAGGATGCCGCGGGGCATGGGCGCGAGGGTGGGCGTGAAGGACACGGTCACTCCGGCACCCCGGCCCGGTGACGCTCCCCGGGCCCGGGAGAGGTTCTGCTCGATCTCGGGGGTGTGCCGGTGGCTGCCGCCGACGCCGTAGGGCGACATGGCGCCCATGGCCTCGGCGCCGAGCAGGTGCGGCTTGAGGCCCTTGCCTGCGCCGCTGGTGCCGCTGGCCGCCACGACGACCACGTCGTCCCCCTCCAGGAGCCCGGCCGCGAACCCCGGTGCCAGGGCCAGCGTCGTCGCCGTCGGGTAGCAGCCGGGGACGGCCACGCGGCGCGCGGTCCTTAGCGCCTCGCGCTGGCGTGGCTGGTCGAGCCCGCCGAGGGGCAGCTCGGGCAGGCCGTAGGGCCAGGTCCCGGCGTGGTCGGAGCCGTAGAAGTCCCGCCACGCCTCGGGGTCCTCGAGGCGGAAGTCCGCGCCGCAGTCGACGACGAGCGTGCTCTCGGGCAGGGCGTCGGCGAGCTCGGCCGAGGCGCCGTGCGGCAGGGCGAGGCAGACGACGTCGTGGCGGGCGAGGAGCTCGGGGTCGGTCGGCTCGAGGCGACGCCCCGCGAGGGGGGTGAGGTGCGGGTGGACCGTGCCCAGCAGGGACCCGGCCTGGGACGCGGCGCACACGGCACCGATGTCGAGCTCTGGATGGCCGAGGAGCAGCCGGAGCAGCTCGCCCCCGGCATACCCGCTCGCTCCGGCGACGGCTACGGACAGCATTGCATGATCATACGCGAATCGGGGTGTTCATGCATGCGTGCTCCGGCGGCCGGGCAGGAGCAGGAGCAGGAGCAGGCCCAGCAGGATCTCGGGCGGGGCTCGGAGACGCCACGGTCAGGCGAGCGGGTCGTCCTCGCCGTAGGGCAGCAGGCCGATCGTGCGGGCCTGCTCGGACAGACCCGCCGCGGCCGCGGAGCGGAGCGACTCGACGGTGTCGGTGCCCGCGCGGACCATGCGGCCGGACCAGGCGTCGAGCTCGCCCGAGGCGAGGGCGAGCGCCAACGTCACCACGTCGGCGGGCTCGGTCCACTCGGTGCGGCCCCGGTGCTGGGGCATGGCCTCGGTCATGTCGGTCCGGACCACCCCCGGCGCGAGGTCGAAGGCGCGGATGCCCCGCTCGGAACCGGCCAGGTGCAGGCCACCGGTGATGCGGGCGAGCGCAGTCTTGGAGGCGTGGTAGGCGCTCTGGAGATCGTCCGCACGGGTCCCCGAGCCGCTGTTGAGGTTGATGACGCGCCCGCCGCCCCCGGCCAGCATGTGCGGGACGACGGCCCTGCTCATGAGGAAGGGGCCCAGGACGTTGGCGCGCTGCACGCCCCACCACGCGTCGACCTCCGCCTCCCAGAGGGGAGCCGGGGGCTCGATCACGCCGGCGTTGTTGACCAGCACGTCGACCTGCGCGTGCCGTTGCAGGAGCTGCTCGACGAACACCTGCACGAGGTCGGGCTCGGCGACGTCGAGGGCGCTCCCGACGGCGTCCAGCCCCTGGCGGGACAGCTCGTCGGCCAGCCGACGCGCGCCCTCGCCGTCACGCGAGGTGAGCTCGACGGCATACCCGGCCTCGGCGAAGCCGCGGGACAGGTGGGCCCCGATGCCGCGGGACCCTCCCGTCACGACGACGACCGGCCGCACGTCAGGCTCCACGCTGGGTGGCGCCGGTCGCCGCGGCCGCCGCGGCGGTGGCCTGGTCGCGCAGCCCGCTGACCTCGGCGGTCGTGAGCGTGCGGTCGGGTGCGCGGAAGGTCAGGCGGTAGGCCAACGACCGGCGCCCGGGACCCAGCTGGTCGGACCGGAAGACGTCGAACAGCGCGACCGACTCGAGCTCGTCACCCGCGCCCTCGCGCAGCGCCTGCTCGACGCGCGCTGCCGGCACGGACTCCTCGACCACGAGCGCCACGTCGCTGTGCGCGACGGGGTAGGTCGACAGCTTGTGGGCCTCGGCCACGTGACCAGTCGCCGCCCCAACGAGCACGTCGAGGTCGAGCTCGGCGGCGCAGGTGCGCTCGGGAAGCTCCAGGGCGGCCACGACCTTGGGGTGCAGCTCCCCGGCGTGGCCGACGGTGGCGCCGTCCGCCAGCACCAGGCGCGCGCACCGGCCAGGGTGCCAGGGCGCGACGTCGTCCTGCTCGACGCGCAGGGTCACCCCGAGGGCGGTGGCGACGCCGAGCGCCACCGCCACGGCGTCGGACGCCTGCACGGGACGGGCCGGTCCCCACGGCCCGGCGGGCGTGGCGTCGCCGCAGAGGGCGATGGCCGCGTGCCACGGCTGTGCAGGGACGGCCTCGCGGATCCGGTCGAGCGTCGCGTCGTCGGGACGGGTGCCGAGCGGGGCTACCGGAGCCTGTCGCCCCTGACCGTCCGACCGGGTCACGAGCCCCAGCTCGTAGACGGAGACGTCGCGGGCGCCGCGCGAGACGTTGCGGCGCAGCACGTCGAGCAGGGTGTCCAGCACCGAGGTCCGCATGAGCGGCTGCTCGTCGTTGATCGGGTTGGCGAGACGCACCGTGCGGCGGCGCTCGTCGTCCGCGGCGTAGCGCAGGTCGTCGAAGCGCCCCTCCGCCACGAAGGGGTTGCTGAGGACCTCGACCAGACCCTGCTGCGCCAGCGTCGACGTGACCAGCCGCCGGGCACGCTGCGCCGCGGTCAGGCCGTGACCGCCGGGGGCCTGCGGCAGGACCGACGGGATCTGCGCGAAGCCGCGGACCCGGGCCACCTCCTCGACGAGGTCCGGCCCGGTGCGCAGGTCGGCCCGCCAGCTGGGCGGCGTCACCCGCACCTCGTCGCCGTCGAGCTCCTCGACCTCGCAGCCGATCTCGGCCAGCGTCCGGAGGACCTCGGCGCGCTCGAAGGTCAGCCCCACGAGCCGGGTCGGCAGGGTCACGTCGAAGCCGAACGGCTCGGGGAGCGTGATCTCGCCGACGTCGGTGACGCCCCCGTCGGCCGTGCCGCCCCCGAGCTCGACGAGCAGGCGCACGGCGAGCTCGGCCGCGGCGCCCGCCAGCGCGGGGTCCACCCCCCGCTCGAAGCGCTTGGCCGCCTCGCTCGGCAGCCGGTGCCGCCGCGCCGAGCGGGCCACGGTGACGGGGTCGAAGTGAGCCGCCTCCACGAGCACGTCGGTCGTCGAGTCGGTGACCTCGCAGTCCTCGCCACCCATGACGCCCGCGATGACCAGGGGCGTGGTGCCGCCGTCGGTGATCAGCAGGTCCTCGGGGTCGAGGACCCGCTCCACGCCGTCGAGCGTCGTCAGTCGCTCGCCGGCGCGGGCGCGGCGCACCTCGATCGAGCCCGAGAGCCGGTCGAGGTCGAAGGCGTGCAGGGGCTGGCCGAGCAGCAGCATGACGTAGTTGGTCACGTCCACGGTCAGCGAGATGGGGCGCATGCCGAGCTGGGTCAGCCGGGTCGCCATCCACGACGGCGTCGTCGCGTGCACGTCGACGCCGCGGACCGTGCGGGCGACGTAGCGGTCGCAGCCGGCGCGCCCGTGCAGCGGGGCGTCGTCGCGCAGGCGCACGGCATACCCCTGGTCGTCCGGCGCCGGGGCGGTGCGCGAGGGCTCCGCGGCCGGGTCGGTGAAGGGCACGCCGAGGCTCAGGGCCAGGTCGCGGGCGATGCCGCGCAGGCTGAAGGCGTAGCCGCGGTCGGGGGTGATGTTGACCTCGACGACCTCGTCGCCCAGGCCGAGCAGCTCGATGGCGTCGACGCCGGGCACGGCGCGGGCGAGCCGCTCGGGGTCGTCGGCCAGGTGGTCGCCCAGCACGATGATCCCGCTGTGGTCCTCACCGAGCCCCAGCTCGTCGACCGCGCACATCATGCCGTTGGAGACGTGGCCGTAGGTCTTGCGCGCGCTGATCCGGAACCCTCCGGGCAGCGTGGCGCCGGGCAGGACGACGACGACGAGGTCGCCGACGGCGAAGTTGTGCGCGCCGCAGACGATCTCCTGGTGCTTGCCCTCGGTGACCATCTGCCCGTGCTCGCCGACGTCGACGGTGCACCAGCGGATGGTCTTGCCGTTCTTCTGCGGCTCGTCGGTGTAGTCCAGGACCCGACCGACGACGAGGGGACCGGTGATGTCGCCACCGTGCAGCCCCTCCTCCTCCAGGCCGACCTTGACCAGCGCGGCGGCGATCTCGGAGCCCGTCGTGGTCGCCGGCAGGGCGTCCTCGCCGACGAGCTCTCGCAGCCATGACACGGGTGCGCGCATCAGATCTCCATCCCGAACTGTGTGCTGAAGCGGACGTCTCCCTCGACGATGTCGAACATGTCGGGCACCCCGTGGCGCAGCATGACCGCGCGCTCGATGCCCATCCCGAAGGCGAACCCGGTGTAGCGGTCGGGGTCGATCCCGGCCGCCGCCAGGACGTTGCGGTTGACCATGCCGCAGCCACCCCACTCGATCCAGCCCGTGCCGCCGCAGACCCGGCAGCGCTCGTCCTGCCCCAGGCAGATCGGGCACTGGAAGTCCATCTCGGCGCTCGGCTCGGTGAAGGGGAAGAAGGACGGGCGCAGCCGGGTCGTCACCGCCGGTCCGAAGAGCTCGGCCGCGAACCGGTCGAGGGTGCCCTTGAGGTGCGCCATCGTCAGGCCCTCGGCCACGGCGAGGCCCTCGACCTGGTGGAACACGGGGGTGTGCGTCGCGTCGAGGTCGTCGGTGCGGAAGACCTTGCCCGGGCACACGATGAACAGCGGCAGGTCGCGGGTCAGCATCGCCCGCATCTGCACCGGGGAGGTGTGCGTGCGCAGGACGAGCCCCGCGTCGCTCGGCTCGACGAAGAAGGTGTCCTGCATGGCCCGGGCCGGGTGGTCGGGGGCGAAGTTGAGGGCGTCGAAGTTGAACCACTCGGCCTCGACCTCGGGCCCCTCGGCGACCTCCCACCCGAGGCCGGTGAAGATGTCCTGGATCCGCTCGATCGTGAGCGAGACGGGGTGCCGGGCCCCCAGCGGGCGACGTGGCGCCACGACCGTCATGTCGAGCCGCTCGTCGACCAGCATGCGCTCGTCCCGCTCGGCCTCCAGGACCTCCTGGCGCGCCTTGAGGGCGGCGCCCACCCGCCCGCGCGCCTGGCCGACGCGCTTGCCCGCCTCGGCCTTGGCCGACGGCGGCAGGGCGCCGATCTCGCGGTTGGCCAGGGCCAGCGGCGACCGGTCCCCCGCGTGCGCGAGCCGGACGGCCTTGAGCGCCTCCAGGTCGGTCGCGGCCTCGATCGCGGCCAGCGCGTCGGCGACGTTGGCGTCGACGGCTGCGGGGTCCAGGGCGCTGACCTCCACCGGGTCGTACTGCGTGTTGGGTCCAGACATCGCTCTCACTCGGATCGGGTCGGTGGCTGCGGCGGCCGGTGCGCTGCGGGCCCGTCGCCGGGCCCCGGCACGGCCCGGGCGACGACGTCCGTCATCCTAGTGGGCCGCCGCCGGCGGTCGTCGCGGCTGCTCGCAGGACGTGCTCGCCGGACGCGCTCGGACGACGGCTCAGACGACGGCTCGGACGACGGCTCAGACGACGTGCTCAGGCGCCCCGGCGGGCAGGGTGAAGCGGAACAGCGCCCCTCCGGACGGCGCCCGTCCGACGGTGATCCGCCCGCCGTGCGCCTCGACGAGGCCCCGCACGACGTAGAGCCCGAGCCCCGTGCCGCCGCGTCGCGTCGAGTGCCAGAACCGGGTGAACACCATGGGGTAGTTCTCCTCCGGGATGCCGTCGCCCTCGTCGGACACCGCCACGACCAGCTCGGGGCGCTCCTCATCGGGCTCGTCCCCTGCCTCGGCACCAGGCTGCAGGTCGACGGTGACGGTGCCCGCCCCGTGGCGGACGGCGTTCTCGACGAGGTTGGCCATGACCTGCTCGATCCGGTCGGGGTCCGCCCACACCTCGGGCAGCGTCCCGTGGACCCGGATGGCGAACCTGTCCTGGGGATGACCGGCCGCGACGAGACCGTCGACGTGGCGGTCGAGCAGCCGCGGCAGGTCGACCGGTTGCCGGCGCAGCTCGAGTCGCCCGCTGTCGATGCGGGACACGTCCAGCAGCTCGGCGACCAGCCGGGTGATCCGGTCGGTGTCGGCCTCGATGGTCTCCAGCATCAGTCGCTTCTGGTCGTCGCTGAAGCGGTCCCAGCGGCGCAGCAGGGTCGAGGTGAAGCCCTTGACGCTGGTCAGGGGGGAGCGCAGCTCGTGCGCGACGGTGGAGATGAGCGCCGAGGTCTTCTGCTCGGCCCGTCGACGCGCCTTGGCGTCGCGCAGCGTGATGATCACCTGCTGCACCGGGCCGCGCGGGACGTGTCGCACCAGCGACGCGGTGAGGAATACCTCGTGACCACCGGGCAGGACGAGCAGCGTCTCGGTGATGCGGGTGCGGGTCGGGAGCCCGCCGAAGGGATCGGTGCAGGTCCACCAGCTGCGGCCCTCGAGGTCCTGCAGCGGCACGGCCTGCCGGGCGTCGGTGCCGGCCAGGGTCTCGGCGTCGGCACCGAGGAGACCGGCGGCACGGGTGTTGAGCGACTGCACGCGGCAGTCGGCGTCGATCACGACGACACCGTCGGGCAGCGCGTCCAGGTCGCAGCCGCACCGGCAGTCACCGATCCGGGGTTCCGCTGGGCGCGAATCCTCCAGTCGCGTGATCTCCGTGGTCATAGGAGAACCATAGTCAGGGGGTGACCAGCCTCCACCCGAACGGCCTAGTCGGATCGTCCTGGGTGCAGCATCCGCGCCGAGGAGTACAGGCAAACCGTTGCAGCCATGGCTAGGTTGAGCGACTCGGCGTGGCCATAGATGGGCAGGCGCACCACGTCGTCGCACAGCGCCCGGGTCTCGGGTGGCATGCCCCACGCCTCGTTGCCCATCACCCACGCGTGCGGCCGGGCGAGCCGCCGCTCCACCGTCTCGTCGGTGAGCAGCTGGTCCCCGTGCCCGTCGGCGGCCAGCAGTCGTATGCCGCTCCCCCGCACCGCCTCGAGGGCCTCCACGACGCCCACCCCCGTCACGACCGGCAGGTGGAACAGCGAGCCGACCGTGGAACGCACGACCTTGGGGTTGTAGACGTCGACGCTCGCCTCGCTCACGATGACCGCGTCGGCGCCGACGGCGTCCGCGCCGCGCAGGACCGTGCCGGCGTTGCCGGGGTCACGCACGTGCGTGAGCACGCACAGCAGGCGGGGCCCTTGCGCCAGGACGGACTCCAGCGAGACGTCGAGGTGACGGCACACGGCCACCATCCCTTGAGGGGCCTGGGTGTCCCCCATCGCGGCGAGGACCTCGTCGGTGACCTCGTGGACGGGCAGACCTGCGTCCCGCGCGTCCTGGAGGATCGGCTCGTGCCGCGCGAGGGCCGCGGTCGTGACGTAGACGTCGCGCACGACGTCCGGGCGGAAGGCCACCGCCTCGCGCACCGCCTGCGGCCCCTCGGCCAGGAAGGCCTGCTCGCGCTCGCGCACGGAGCGGCGCGCGAGCGCCCGCACCGCACGGACCCGCTCGGACCGCACGTTGCTCATCACGGCACGCCCGTGGGGGCGACCACGGCTGTGGTCGCCCCCACGGGAACGGTGCTCGTCAGGGCCGGTGGACGGCATACGAGCCGATCGATCCGGAGTTCCGACTGGTCCGACTGATCTGCTGATCGCTCGGATCAGGCGGCGTCGGTCGCGGCCTGGGCCGGGACGTTCGCCTTGGCGATCTCGACGAGCGCCGCGAAGGCGGCGGCGTCGTTGACGGCCAGCTCGGCCAGCATGCGACGGTCGACCTCGACGCCCGAGGCCTTGAGGCCCTGGACGAAGCGGTTGTAGGTCATGCCGTTGGCGCGGGCCGCGGCGTTGATGCGCTGGATCCACAGGCGACGGAAGTCACCCTTGCGGGCGCGGCGGTCGCGGTAGGCGTACCCGAGGGAGTGGGTCACCTGCTCCTTGGCCTTGCGGTAGAGACGGGACCGCTGACCGCGGTAACCGCTCGCGCGCTCGAGGACGACCCGGCGCTTCTTCTGGGCGTTGACTGCCCGCTTCACGCGTGCCACGTGAGTACTCCTTAGCTAAGACTGAACAGGGGAAAGGGGCTCACTTGCCCAGGAGACGCTTGATCTTCTTCTCGTCGGCCTTGGCGACGACGACGTCAGGCACCAGGCGGCGCGTCTGACGCTTGGCGCGCTCCTCGAACTTGTGCACGTGGTGCGCACGCTCGCGCATGACCTTGCCGGAGCCGGTCAGGCGGAACCGCTTCTTGGCACCGGAGTGCGTCTTGTTCTTCGGCATGGTGGCCGATCTCCTCTAACTCGTTGTGCGGGCGGGGAAAAAAGACTGGGTGGAGGCGAGGCGCCTCACTCAGGACGGGCGGCCTCTGCGACCTCGGCCGCGGGCGCCTGAGCCTCGGTCTCGTCCGGCTGAGCCTCGTGCGGCTCGTCGTCGTGGCGGGAGGCGTCCTCGCGGCGCTTGCGCTGCTCCGCCTTGGCGTCCGCCTTCTTCTTGGTCGGGCCCAGCACCATGACCATGTTGCGGCCGTCCTGCTTGGGTGCGGACTCGACGAAGCCGAGCTCGGACACGTCCTCGGCGAGGCGCTGCAGCAGCCGGAAGCCCAGCTCGGGCTTGGACTGCTCGCGACCGCGGAACATGATGGTCACCTTGACCTTGTCACCGCCGTTGAGGAACCGGACGACGTGGCCCTTCTTGGTGCCGTAGTCGTGCGGGTCGATCTTGGGACGGAGCTTGATCTCCTTGATGACCGTGTTGACCTGGTTCTTGCGGGCTTCACGGGCCTTCTGCGCTGCTTCGTACTTGAACTTGCCGAAGTCCATGAGCTTGGCGACCGGAGGCTTGGCCATGGGGGCCACCTCGACGAGGTCGAGGTCCGCCTCGGCTGCCAGGCGCAGGGCATCCTCCACGCGGACGATGCCGACCTGCTCGCCGTTGGGTCCAACCAAGCGCACCTCGGGGACCCGGATGCGCTCATTGATACGAGGCTCGCTGATGTGATGCTCCTTAAGTCGTCCGTGCCGGGACCGCGGCCGGAGATGCCGAAAGGCCCCTCGCGACCAGCACGAGGAGCCTTGGGTTTCCGCACAGACACCTGGGCAGGACGTCACCTTGGTGGGAGACGCACCGACGGTCGACGAAGAGACCTCGACGACTGCCGCACCTGCGACAGGACCTGGGACCCGGCTGCCTGCTGCTCGACTGGCGTCGATCGGTCGGCTGCCCGGGTGGAAGCGGGGCTTCTCTTGCACGTGGCACCCACGAGGGTGCCACCGGTCAGGGATCAAGGCTACCAGGTGGGCCGCACCGACCCTAATCGCGGGCGGGCGAGGGTCGCCGGGAGCGAGAACCCGCCCATGTGAACATCGCGTGACGGGAGCCGTCCCGCCTTGCCCGCCGCTGGTGGCCGGGCAGAGGGTGGACGGAGCGACGCTACGAGGAGGACGAGAGACGATGACGACCCAGCCGAGCCAGCCGAGCCAGCCGAGCCCGGGAGTACGTCCCGAGCTCACCCCCGCCGCCCCCCTGACGGAGGAGGTCCGCGACCGGCTCGCCCACCCGGACGAGGCCGAGCTCGCCGCCCTGGACGCCTGGTGGCGCGCCGACAACTACCTCACGGTGGGCCAGATCTACCTCCAGGCCAATCCCCTGCTGCGGGAGCCGCTCTCCCCCGAGCACATCAAGCCGCGGCTCCTCGGTCACTGGGGCACCTCGCCTGGCCTCGCGTTCGTCTACGCCCACGCGTCCCGGCTCGTGCGGCACACCGGCCAGCAGCTGATCTACCTCGCCGGCCCCGGCCACGGTGGTCCCGCGCTCGTGGGCGCCGCCTACCTCGAGGGCGAGTACACCGAGACCTTCCCGGACATCACGCAGGACGTCGAGGGGCTGCGGCGGTTCTTCCGGCAGTTCTCGGCGCCCGGCGGCATCCCCTCGCACGCCTCCGTGACGACGCCGGGCTCGATCCACGAGGGTGGAGAGCTTGGCTACGCCCTCATCCACGCGTTCGGCGCGGTGATGGACAACCCGGACCTAGTGGCGCTGACGGTCGTCGGTGACGGCGAGGCCGAGACCGGTCCGCTCGAGGGCTCCTGGAAGGGCATCTCCTTCCTCAACCCCGCCCGGGACGGCGCGGTGCTGCCGGTCCTGCACCTCAACGGCGCCAAGATCGCCGGCCCGACGGTGCTCGCCCGCAAGGACCCGGAGGAGGTCCGGCAGCTCTTCCGTGGGCACGGCTACGAGGTCCTGGAGGTCGAGGGCGACGACCTCCCCGGCATGCACCAGCGGTTCGCCGAGACGTTGGCGACGGCATACGGCCTAATCAGGGACATCCAGGACCGGGCGCGCGCGGGAGAGGCCCCGACGACCAGGCCGCGCTGGCCCATGATCGTCCTGCGCTCCCCCAAGGGCTGGACCGGTCCGCACGAGGTGGACGGCACGCTGATCGAGGGCACCTGGCGGGCCCACCAGGTGCCGCTGTCCGGGGTCAAGGACGACCCGGACCACCTGCGGCTGCTCGAGGAGTGGCTGCGCAGCTATCGCCCCGAGGAGCTCTTCGACGAGGCCGGGGCGCCCACGGAGCTGGTGACGCGCAACAACCCCGCCGGGCTGCTGCGGATGAGCGCGAGCCCCCACGCCAACGGCGGCCTGCTCACGCAGGACCTGGACCTGCCCGACGTGCGCGACTTCGAGATCGACGTGCCCGCGCCCGCGGTCGTGCGGCACGAGTCGACGCGGGTCCTCGGCGAGCTCATGAAGGCCCTCTACGAGCGCAACCCCCGCACGTTCCGGCTGTTCTGCCCCGACGAGACCAACAGCAACCGGATCGGCGCCGTCTTCGACGTCTCGGACCGGATGACGATGGAGCGGGTCACCGAGGACGACGTGAAGCTCTCGGCCGACGGGCGCGTGATGGAGGTGCTGTCCGAGCACAACTGCCACGGGTGGCTGGAGGGCTACACGCTCACCGGGCGGCACGGGCTGTTCGCGACCTACGAGGCGTTCGCGATGGTCAGCGCCTCGCAGACGATCCAGCACTGCAAGTGGCTCGAGGAGGCGCACCACCTGGACTGGCGGGCCGACATCCCCAGCCTCAACATCCTGCTGAGCTCGACCGCGTGGCGCAACGACCACAACGGCTTCAGCCACCAGGGTCCCGGCCTGATCCAGAACGTCCTGCAGATGCGCGGGGACGTCGCCCGGATCTATCTGCCCGCCGACGCCAACACCCTCCTGGCCGTCTCGGACCACTGCTTCCGCTCGCGGTCGCACGTCAACCTGATCGTGCAGGACAAGCAGCCGCAGCTGCAGTACCTCACCCTCGACGAGGCCCGGGAGCACTGCGAGCGCGGCGCCTCGATCTGGGACTGGGCGGGCAACGAGCTCGACTCGCGCGAGGAGCCGGACGTCGTGCTCGCCTGCGCCGGCGACGTCGTCACCATGGAGACGGTCGCCGCCGCGCAGATCCTGCGCGAGCGGCTGCCCGAGCTGTCGGTGCGCGTCGTCAACGTCGTCAACCTCATGACGCTGGCGCGGCGCAAGGACCACCCCAACGGGATGTCGGACATGTTCTTCGAGGAGCTGTTCACCACCTGGCAGGACGTGGTCTTCAGCTTCCACGGCTACCCGGGGGCCATCCACCAGCTCGTGCACGGCCGCAACGACGCCGACCGGTTCCACGTGCGCGGGTTCATCGAGCAGGGCACGACCACCACGCCGTTCGACATGGTCGTGCGCAACCAGGCGTCGCGCTACCACCTCGTGATGGACGCGCTCAACAACTCCCAGCGGCACCCGCGCGGCTCCGCCGAGCTCAAGGCCTGGTGCGAGGCGCAGCTGGACCGGCACGAGGAGTACATCCGCGAGCACCTGCAGGACATGCCCGAGGTACGCGACTGGGTAGCCCAGGACCCGGGCTCGGAGGTCAGCGGGCGGCCGGTCGAGGCCTGAGGACGGTCGTCGCGACGGACCCGAGGCACCCCGAGCGCGAGAGGCGCCCGACCCCGCGTGGGGTCGGGCGCCTCGCCATACGGGCGATCAGTCGTGCTTGGGGACCAGGGCGCAGACCAGGGCGCCGAACACCGCGACCCCGGCGAACACGTAGAACGCGGTGGCGGCCGTCGCGGTCGGGCCGGCCAGGGCCGCGATGACCAGGCCGCCGATGATCGGGCCGGTGTTGAGCAGCAGGAGGAAGGTCAAGGAGTAGGTCGCGTTGAAGCCGTAGGACTCCATGATCCGCGGGAGCCAGGTGTTGAGGCCGTAGGTCAGCAGCAGGCCGGAGAAGGACATGAAGCCGAGCAGGATCGTGGGCACGAGATAGCTGCCGGTGAACAGCCCGCGGAAGCCGACCCGCTCGACGGCCTGGGGCGCGACGGGGGCGGACTCGATCGAGCCGGTCGAGCCGGTCGCGCTGGACGAGCGGGCAGGCGCCCCGTCCAGGGCCACCCCGGTGCGCTCGGCGACCCGCTGCGCCTCCTCGTGACGACCCTTGGCCTCGAGCCACTTCGGCGACTCGGGGATCTTCTTCCACGCGAACGGCAGCAGGATCACCAGAGGCAGGGCGCCGATCCAGAACAGCCCGCGCCAGCCGACGATCGGCAGCGCCACCAGGGCGATGATCGAGGCCAGGACGCCGCCGGCCGGGATGCCGGAGTAGACGAGGGCGTTGAAGAGGTTCTTCTTGTCGATCGGCGCGAACTCGGCGACGACCGCGCCCAGGGTGGCCAGCAGCGCGCCCAGCCCGATCCCCGTCAGGAGCCGCATGGCGCCGAAGTAGGTGAAGTTCATGGAAACGGCGGTGAGGGCCATGCCAATGGAGAACCACGCGATGGACCCGAGGACGATCTTGCGGCGGCCGATGTGGTCGCCGACGGCGCCGGCCGCGAGCGCGCCGATCATGACGCCGATCAGCGCGTAGGAGCCGATGGTGCCCGCCTGGGCCGCGTTCAGGCTGCCGAGCTGGCTGGGGTCCTTGAGCAGCCGGGACACGATCGTGCCGTAGACGACGATGTCGTAGCCGTCGAAGATCAGGGCGGCGCAGGACAGCGCGAGGATCCAGTAGGTCTCGGCCATCTGCTTGACGGTCCGGGTCGCCGAGGACCCCGGCAGGTGCGTGTCCTGCAGGAGGTGGTCAGTAGTCTCTGCGGGCTCTGCGGGCTCTGCTGACTGGGGGGATGCCGCCCGGTCGGGGATGGTGCTCATCCGTGGCCTCCGTTGGCTCGGTCGTGAGGGGGGCGCGTCGTGCGGGGCTGGCACGGATCGCTCTGCGCACCAGTAACGCCCGGGGCGTCCACCCGCCGTAAGACCGCGACACCGGACAACTCCGCATGCGAGACGAAGTCGGACGACGTACGGTGTGAACCCGCCGACTGACTCGCAGGGCGAGACAGCGCCGAGGGTCGGCAGGACGGCCACGAAGGGGTGGCAGATGAGCACGAGCTATGGGCAGTCCCTGTCGTCCCTGGACGCCGGGCTGCGGGCGATGACCCTCTTCACGACCCACGACGTCCTCACCGTGACGCTCGTCGCGCGCGAGCTGGGCTGCTCGAGGGCGACGTCGTACCGCATCCTCAACACCCTGAGAAACCGCGACATCGTCATGCTCGGGCCCGGTGGGCGCGGCTACTACCCCGGCCCGGCGCTCGTCGAGCTGAGCCGTCCCCGCGGGCTGGACCAGGCGGACCGGGCCCGGCTGCGACCCGTCATCGAGGAGGCGGTCTCGCTGACCGCCGAGACCGTGCACGTGGCGGCGCTGATCGGCACCCAGGTGCTCTTCTTCTTCTACGGCCAGGAGCCCGACCGGGCGGTGCGGGCCAGCCTGCGGCCGGGCTACCTCCGGCCGGCCCACGCGATCTCGGCCGGAAAGCTGCTGCTCGCGCAGTTCACCGACGAGCAGGTCCTGCGGCTCTATCCCGACGAGCGCCTGGGCCGGGTCACTCCCTGGACGGTCATCAGCCGCGGGCAGCTCATGGCGGACATCCGGACGATCCGCGAGCAGGGCTACGCCACCAACCAGCAGCAGACCGAGGTCGGCCTCGGCGGCGTGTCGATCCCGCTGCCCGGGCGCAGCTGGCGCGAGCGCGTGGCGCTGTGCGCCACCATCCCCATCGACCGCGCCACGCCCGCCGACCTCGAACGCGTGCGGCAGGGCCTGCAGCACGCGGCGCGTCGCCTGCGCTAGCCGCTCAGACGACCGTGGCGCCGAGCGACTCCGCGACGAGGGCGGCCTGCGCCAGGTCGATCGTGACGCCGCGCAGGTCGACCTCGGCGAGCTGCACCCCGGACAGGTCGCTCCCGACGAGGGAGGCGCCGCGCAGGAGGGCTCCCCGGAGCGAGGCTCGCGCCATACGGCAGGAGTGGAGCGAGGCACCCGTCAGGTCGGCCTCGGTGAGGTCGACCTCCTCGAGGTTGAGCCCGGTGAGCTCGACTCGCCGCAGGTCGGCCTGCCGCAGGGAGACGTAGGACCAGTCTCCGCCGTCGACGGTGAGGGGCAGGAGGGTGCAGCCCACCAGCTCGGAGCCGGTGAGCTTGCAGCCGACCAGGGTCGCGTCGAAGAAGGACGTCCGCTCGAACGTGCAGCCGGTGAGCCGGGTGCGCTCGAGCCTGGCGGCGTTGAGCCGGACGTTGCGGAACCGGGTCCCCTCGAACGCACAGTCCGTGATGGTCGCCTCGGTCAGGTCGACGTCCACCAGCTCGCAGTCCACGAGGCGCTCCCCCACGAGCTCGCGGGCGTACCAGTCCTCGCCGGAGAAGCGCCGGCCGGTCACGTCGGTAGTCATGACGCCAGCATGCCAGTGCGGTGAAGGGGTTGACCGCTGAGGCTAACGCCGTTAGCGTCAATGTCATGGCTAACGCCGTTAGCCCCTGGGTCGAGGAGGGCTCCATGTCCGTCCGTCCGATCGTCACCGTCGCCGCTTCCATCGTGCTCGTCGTCGCGCTCGTCGCCGTCGCGTCCTACCTCTGGTCGCGTCGCAGCCCGCACGTCATCGAGGCCACCAGCGAGATCCGGGCCACGCCGGCCGAGGTGTGGCAGGTACTCGTCGACAACGACCGCTACCCGGAGTGGAACCCCTCGATCACCCGCAGCGAGGGCCGTCTCGAGGTGGGTGGGACCGTCACCAACACCGTCCGCCTCGGGGACGGCACCATGACCTTCACGCCCGAGGGCCTGGCCGTGCGCCCCGGGCGCGAGCTGCGGTGGGTGGGCCGGACCTACCTGCCTCGGGTGGCGGACGGGGAGCACTCCTTCGTCCTGGAGGAGATCCACCCCGGAGTCACCCGCCTCACCCAGCGCGAGGAGTTCACCGGCGTGATCGTGCCGTTCGCGTCCGGTCTGCTGGCCGGGATGGACGAGGAGTTCGCCGCGGTCAACGCCGCGCTGGCACGCCGGGTCGAGGCGGTCCGGGGGTCCGTCGGCGCCGGCCGCTAGCGTCGACCCCGTGACCACGCCACCTGCCCCACCCCCCGTGCCCGCCCGCACGGCCCGCCAGGCCGAGATCGTCCAGGCGGCCCGCGCGCTGCTGACGTCCGGGGGGTGGGGCTGCGTCACGGCGCGCGCCGTGGCCGATCGGCTCGGCATCAAGGCCCCGTCGCTCTACAAGCACGTGACCGGGCTCGACGACATCCGGGTCGCCCTGCTCACCGATGCCCTGGTCGAGTCCGGCACCCGCCTGCACGAGGCCGTGGCGCAGGACCGCACGGTCGCGTCGGTCGCGTCGGCCTATCGCGACCTGGCGCGACGCGAGCCCCAGCTCTATCGCCTCGCCACGGTGGAGCCGCTCGCCCGCGACGCCCTGCCGGCCGGCCTCGAGGAGTGGGCCGGCTCGCCGTTCTGGCTCGTCACCCCCGGCGGCGACCCGGCCCGCGCCCAGGCCCTGTGGGCGTGGTGCCACGGCATGGCGATCCTCGAGATCGAGGACCGGTTCCCGCCGGGGTCGCCCCTCGACCAGACCTGGGCCGTCGGGGCGGCGGCGTTCGCGCCATGACGCGGACCCTGTGGATCGACGCGACCTTCCGGACGCTCGACCCCGACCGGCCCACGGCCACCGCGCTGCTGACCGAGGACGAGCACGTCCTGGCCGCAGGAGACGTGGCCGAGCTGCGCGCCCACACCACCGGCATCACCAGCACGATCGGCCTGGGTGGCGCGACGGTGACCCCGGGGCTGGTGGACGCCCACATCCACACGGCGGGCTACGCGCGCGACCTGACCACGGTCGACCTGCGGGACTGCACCACCCAGCGGGAGGCGCTCGCCGAGATCGCGCGGTTCGTGGCGGGGCTCGAGCCCGGGCGGTGGCTCTTCGGTGGGCGCTGGGACGCCAACGACTGGCCCGAGGGACTGCCGGACCGCGACGTCCTCGACCGGGTCTGCCCCGACCGACCGGCCATCCTGCCGTCCATCGACGGCCACACGCACTGGGTCAGCTCCCCTGCCCTGCAGCAGCTCTCGATCGACGACCACACCCCCGACCCGCCCGGCGGCACCATCGAGCGCGATGCCGTGGGCAGGGCGACGGGGATCCTGCGCGAGTCCGCCACCATGGCCGGCGAGCACCTCATGACGCTCCACTCCGGCGACCTCACCGACCAGCTGCGGGTGGCCCAGCAGCGCCTGCTCGCCGTGGGCCTCACCGGGGTCCACTGCTTCGACGGCGAGGACGCCACGGCGGCATACGAGACCTTGCGAGCCGCAGGCGAGCTCACGATCCGGGTCCACAAGTCCGTCCCGCTGACCGCCCTGGACCAGGCGATCGACGAGGGCCGCCGCACCGGCGACGGGGACGACTGGCTGTCCACGGGGCCGGTCAAGGTGTTCAGCGACGGTGCCCTCGGGTCGCACACGTGCCACATGGGCGAGCCGTTCCCGGGCGGCGGGCGCGGGATGGAGGTCATCAGCGTGCCCGACCTCGTGGACGTCGTCGTCCGGGCGACGCGCGCCGGCCTCGGCGTCGCCACGCACGCCATCGGCGACGAGGCCAACCATCGGGTGCTGACGGCGTATGCCGAGGCCCGGCGCCTCGCGGGGCCGCCGGCCGTGCGCCACCGGGTCGAGCACACCCAGCACCTGCGACCGGGCGACGTGGCACGGCTGGCGGCGCTCGACGTCGTCGCCAGCATGCAGCCGACCCACTGCACCAGCGACATCCGGCTCGTCGCGCGGCTGCTGGCGGGCCGGGACCTGCGGTCCTATGCCTGGGCGAGCCTGCTGCGGGCCGGGGCCCTGGTGGCGCTCGGGTCCGACGCGCCGGTCGAGGAGCCCGACCCGATGGCGGGGATCCAGGCAGCGGTGACCCGTCAGGAGCCCGAGACGGGCCATCCCGCAGGGGGATTCGAGCCGCACGAGAGACTCACGATCGATCAGGCGGTGCACGGGTCCACCGTCGCCCCGGCCCGGGCGGCCGGTCTGGCGGCACCCACGGGGACGCTGCGCCCGGGAGCGCCCGCCGATCTCGTGGCCTGGAGCGGAGACCCCTGGCGGGTGCCGGCCACCGAGCTGGGTGCGCTGCGCGCACTGACGACGGCGGTCGGCGGCGTGGTGCGTCGCACCACGGCGTGACGGGTCAGGCCCCGGACGCCCCGACGCGCTCGACGTTGCTCGACAGCCCCTGGATGACGCGCGGCTTGGGCGCGATCACCGTGGCGGCCGGCGGGACGTCGCGCAGGACGGCGACGTTGGGCCCGATGGCGGCATGGTCGCCCACGGTGATCTTGCCGGCCACGACCGCGTTGACGCCGATGCTGACACCGTCGCCCACGACGGGAGCCTGGTCGCCGAAGGTCTCGCCGCCGGTCGTCCCCCCGATCGTGCAGCCCTTGCGCAGCACGCAGTCGTCGCCGATGACCGAGCCCGGGTGGATGCCGATGGCGGCCTCCTGGACGATGACGCGCCGGCCGATGCTGGCGGTGCGCGGGATGTCGATGCCGTAGACGTTGACCGAGACGCGGTGGCCGACGGTGTAGGCCAGCTCGGCGCCGCGACGCTTCCAGGTCGGCTCGTGGTCGGAGTCGAGGGCCCACCGACCGAGGCGGTAGGCGGCCAGCGCGTGGAAGCCGGGCTCGAGCCACCCGAGGTTGGTCTGTCTGTCCTCGCGGATCGTCCGCAACAGGGCGGAGCCGTCGAGCAGACGGGCCTTGAGGGGGTTGGCCGGCCGTGCGGCGTCATGCTGCGTCATCGATGCTCCTCCGCGTGCGGCAGCCCCGCTCCTGACGTCACGATCGCGGTTACGCTGCGTGATGGGGTGGCGACACCCACACCTGGGGCTCACCCTATCGGGGAAACCTGGGTGGATCCGGGACCCGCCACGACCGAGAACGTCAAACCGTCGATGCGCGTCCGCAGCTCGGCGTCCTCGGACAGCTGTCGACCCACCTCGGCGAGCACCAGGTGCAGGGTCTCGCGGTCCAGCCCCCGCGGCACGACCACGTCGACCCGCAGCTCGCCGGAGGGGGTGAGCCCTCCGACCCGGACGTCCTGGACGAGCCCCGCCAGCCGCTCCTCGGCGAGCACCACCCGACGACCGCCGTCGATCGACTCCTGCACCACCACGTCGCGGTCGGCCGGCACCCAGGCCCGCCCTTGGGCGAGGGCGTAGACCATGGACGGCCGCAGGACCCGGTGCTGGTCCGACCCCAGGTCGAGCACGAGCAGGTCGCAGCGCTCCTGGACGGCGGCCTGGCCGAGGGTCTGGGCGGTCACGGGGACGGGTCGGGCCGAGGGGTCCCACGCGGCCAGGGTCGCGAGGCCGGTGAACGCCGGCAGGGCCCGCTCGCCATCGGGGCTGGTCAGGACGACGGTGGCCATGTCCGCCACGGAGTCGGTGCCCACGGCCGCCCCCTCGCCCGGCGCCGCGACGACGGGCACGAAGAACCGGGCCGCCGACACCGCGCTCATGAGGGACTCGTCGTCCACGTCGCCGTCCAGCGCCGCGGCGAGCCGCGGGTCGACCTCGCCCCGGTCGTCGCTGAACGGGTTGTCGGTCAGCTCGCGGCCGTGCCACGGCACCCCGCCCGTGTCGTGGCCGTGGGAGGCGTCGTGGCCCGCCATACGGCGCTCGATCCGTGGGTCGCGCTCTCGGTCGCTCATCGCCGCCAGCTCGGCCGGCCGGCCGCGTCGAGGGCCTCGGGGAGCGTGAAGGCGCCCTTGTAGAGCGCGGACCCGACGATCGCGCCCTCGACCCCCTCGGCCACGAGACCCCGGATGGCCACGATGTCGTCGAGGGTGGAGAGGCCTCCGGAGGCGACGACGGGGCGGTCGGTCGCGGCGCAGACCTGACGCAGCAGGTCGACGTTGGCGCCCGCCATCATGCCGTCCTTGTTGACGTCCGTGACGACGTAGCGGGCGCAGCCCTCGGCGTCCAGGCGCGCCAGCGTCTCCCACAGGTCGCCGCCGTCCTTGGTCCAGCCGCGGGCCGCCAGGGTCGTGCCGCGGACGTCGAGGCCGATCGCGACCCGGTCACCGACCTCGGCGATCGCGCGCCGCGTCCACTCGGGGTCCTCGAGCGCGGCCGTGCCGATGTTGACCCGGCGGCAGCCGGTCGCGAGCGCCCGCTCGAGGCTCGCCTGGTCGCGGATGCCGCCGCTGAGCTCGACCTTGAGGTCCAGCCGCCCGACGATGTCCGCCAGCAGCTCGTGGTTGGACCCGCGCCCGAAGGCCGCGTCCAGGTCGACGAGGTGGAGCCACTCGGCGCCCTGGTCCTGCCACGCCTTGGCGGCCTGCCAGGGATCGCCGAACTCGCCCCCCGAGCCGGCCACTCCCTGGACCAGCTGGACGGCCCGGCCGTCCACGACGTCGACGGCGGGCAGGAGCTCGAGGCGGGGTGCGTCAGTCACGGGACCGACGCTATCGCGCTCGCCCGGCGTGGCGCCGCGGGCGGTCACCGGGTGGGCAGCAGCCGCCGGTGGCGCTCAGCGCGCCAAGGCGCCCAGCGCCTCGACGAGCCGGTGGACATCCTCGTCCGAGGTGTATGGCGCCAGGCCCACCCGCACGCCGACGTCCGGCTCGAGGCCCAGCCGCCGCCAGGCCTCGTAGGCGTAGAAGTGCCCGGCCGGCGCGAGGACGCCCTGCTCGAGGAGGCCGCGGCTGACCTCGTCGCCGGGCACGCCGTCGACGACGAGGTAGGACGTGGGTGTGCGCTCCTGCGCGCGGGACAGGACACGCACGCGAGGCAGCTCGACCAGGCTGTCCTCGAGGAGGCGGTGGAGGCGGTGCTCGTGCTCGTGGACCGCCTCACACGAGGCGCTGAGCCGAGCGCGCCGGGTGGGGGCGTCGCCGGGTGCCAGCCCCGCGATCAGGTCGACCGTGGCCGTGACCCCGGCCAGCAGCTCGTAGGGGAGGGTGCCCAGCTCGAAGCGCTCGGGGACCTCGTCGGTCGACGGGAGCAGCTTGTCGGGGTGCAGGTCGTCCAGCAGCGCCGGGTCGGCGGCGAGGACGCCGCAGTGCGGCCCGAGGAACTTGTAGGGAGAGCACACCAGCGAGTCGGCGCCGAGGGCCTCGCGGTCGACCAGGCGGTGCGCCGCGAGGTGGACGGCGTCGACGTGCAGGAGGGCGCCGGCGTCGTGGGTGATCTCGGCGGCCCCGACCACGTCGGGGATCGTGCCGAGCAGGTTGGACGCGCCGGTCATGGCGACCAGGCGGGTCCGCTCCCCCACGACCTCGCGGAGGGCGTCCAGCGGCAGCTCTCCGGTGGCGGGGTCGAGCTCCCACCACCGTATGACGGCGCCGACGCGCTCAGCGGCCCGGATCCACGGCCGGACGTTGCTGTCATGGTCGAGGCTGGTCACGACCACCTCGTCGCCCGGGCGCCAGGTGTCGGCCAGGGCGCGCGCGAGGTCGTAGGTGAGGGCCGTCGCGCTGCGCCCGTGCACGATGCCGCGGGGGTCGCTGCCGAGCAGGTCGGCCCCGGCCGCCCGGAACTGCTCGACCTGCCTCTGGGCGTTGCGCTGGGAGGTGGCGCCCGTGCCGCGGTTGGACAAGGGCGCGCACAGCGCCGCCGCGATGGCCTCGCCGACGTCGCGCGGCGTCTGCGTGCCGCCGGGCCCGTCGAAGTAGGCCGTGCCCTCCTCGAGGGCGGGGATGCGCGCGCGGAGGGCGGCCACGTCATGTGTCATGGCGCCATCCTGCCCCTCGGACGCGCCGGCCGCGCAGCGATCCCCGGCGCGGTCAGCGGAGGGTGGCGACCCAGTTGGCGAGTAGCTGCTTCCCGGCGTCGCCGGACTTCTCCGGGTGGAACTGGGTCGCGGACAGGGGGCCGTTCTCGACGGCGGCCACGAAGCGCGTGCCGTGCTCGGCCCAGGTCACGCGGGGGGCGACGACCTCGAACGGCCCGTGCGGGTCGAGGGTCCAGTCCTGCACGGCGTAGGAGTGGACGAAGTAGAAGCGCTCGTCCTGCACCCCGTCGAGCAGGACGGTGCCCTGGGGCGCCTCGACCCGGGACCACCCCATGTGCGGCACGACCTCGGCCGGCAGGCGGTCCACGGTGCCGGGCCACTGGTCCAGACCGGGGACGGCGCCCTGCACGGACGGCTCGCTGGACCCCTCGAACATCGCCTGCATGCCCACGCAGACGCCGAGCACGGGCCGGGACCCGGAGAGGCGGACGTCGATGAGCCGGTGACCATCGACCGCCCGCAGCCCCCGCATGCAGGCGTGGAAGTTGCCCACCCCGGGGACGAACAGCCCGTCGGCGTCCAGCACGCTGCGCTCGTCGGCGGTCAGCGTCACGTGCGCGCCCACGCGCTCCAGAGCGCGCACGGCCGAGCGGACGTTGCCGCTGCCGTAGTCGAGCACGACCACCTCGGGTGCGGTCACAGACCCTCCTCCACCTCGGCATCCAGACGCTGCTCGTCGGACACCACCTTGTCGAACCGCCGGACGGACTCGTCCTTGGGCGTCACCAGCTCGGCGCCTGGCAGGTCGGCGGCGGACACGCCGCGAACCAGCTCGGCGCCTGGCAGCCCCAGCAGGACCGCCAGGTCGATCAGCACCTCCTCGGCCGTGCCCCCCGGGTCGGCGAGCACGTCGTGGATGGCGCCCGGCGCGCCCTGGTCCCGGGCGAATCCCGCGGCCCGGGCGAGGTCGGTCGGGCGCGCCAGGGGGAAGCCGGGCACGGGGCCGGGCCCCTCGCCCGGGATCCACAGGACCCAGCGCGCTCCCCCGCGCCAGCGGCTCGGCCAGCACGTGACCACCGCTCGGCCGTCGTCGACGAAGAGCCCCACGGCGGGGCGCAGGTCGTGCCGGACGGGGTGCGCGGCGAGCATGGCGACGCCGTCGCGGTAGGGGGCCATGGCTCGGCTGGGGCCGGCTGCGGCGAGGGCGGTCCAGGGGGTGCCCGCAAGGACGTGCACCGGCAGGGTGCCGCGTCGCACCCACCGGATCACGCGATCGCGTCGGCCCCTGACCAGGAGCACCCCGTGCTCCATGACCGTCAGAGGGCTCCCTTGGCGCTGGGGATGCCCTGGACCCGCGGGTCGGCCTGGCAGGCGAAGCGCAGCGCGCGGGCGAAGGCCTTGATCTGCGCCTCGACCACGTGGTGGGGGTCGCGGCCGGACAGGACGCGCACGTGCACGGCGATCTGGGCGTTGTGCGCGATGGACTCGAAGACGTGCCGGGTCAGCGAGCCGACGTACTGCCCGCCGATGATGACGTACTCCTGGCCGGCAGGCTCGCCCTCGTGCACGACGTAGGCGCGGCCGGCGACGTCGACGACGGCCTGGGCGAGCGCCTCGTCGAGCGGGACCATGGCGTCGCCGAAGCGGGAGATGCCGCGCTTGTCGCCGAGCGCCTCGCGCAGCGCCTGGCCGAGGCAGATGGCGACGTCCTCGACGGTGTGGTGGGCGTCGACGTCGACGTCGCCCTCGGCGCGGACGGTGAGGTCCATCAGCGAGTGCTTGGCGAGCGACTCGAGCATGTGGTCGTAGAAGCGGACGCCGGTCGACACGTCGCCGCGGCCGGTGCCGTCGAGGTCGAGGGTGAGCTCGATGCGCGACTCGGACGTCGCGCGCGTGATGGTGGCGGTGCGGTGGGTCGTGCTCGGTGCCTGCAGGTCGGTCATCAGGACTCCAGTCGGTGGGTCGGGGCGAGCTCGCGCAGGGCGTCGAGGAAGGCATCGGTCTCGGCCGGCGTGCCCGCCGTCACCCGAAGGTAGTGCGGGATGCCGACGTCGCGGACGAGGACACCCCGGTCGAGCAGGGACTGCCAGGTGCCGTGGGCGTCCGCGACGTTGCCGAAGAAGACGAAGTTGGCGTCGCTGGCCACGGGGGTGAAGCCCATCGCGGACAGCTCGATGACCATGCGGTCGCGCTGCTGCTTGATGGCCTCGACGGTGCCGAGCATGAGGTCGGCGTGCTCGAGGGCGGCCCGTGCGACGGCCTGCGTGACGGACGACAGGTGGTAGGGCATGCGGACCAGGCGCAGCGCGTCGACCAGCGCCGGGTCGGCGACCAGGTAGCCGAGACGTCCCCCGGCGAGCGCGAAGGCTTTGCTCATGGTGCGGGTGACCACGAGTCGCGGACGCCCGGCCAGCAGCGTCAGGGCCGACGGGGTGCCGGGGCGGGCGAACTCGGCATACGCCTCGTCGACGATCACGACGGCGCGGGGGGCCGCGTCGTGGACGGCCACGACCGTGTCGAGGTCGAGGGCGGTGCCGGTCGGGTTGTTGGGCGAGCAGAGAAAGACCAGGTGCGGGTCGACCTCGCGGACCTGCGCGACCGCGGACGCCGTGGACAGGTCGAACCGGTGCGCCACGTCGTCGAAGCCCTCGCCGCGGCGACCGTGCACGAAGGCCGTGCCGGTCGTCTCGGTGATGATCGGATGCATGGAGTAGGCCGGGGTGAAGCCGAGGGCGCGGCGGTCGGGGCCGCCGAAGGCCTGCACCAGGTGCAGCAGCACCTCGTTGGAGCCGTTGCCGGCCCACACCTGCGCCGCCTCGACCGCGACCCCGGACGTGCGGGTCAGGTAGCCGGCGAGCGCCTCGCGCAGCGCGGTGAACTCGCGGTCGGGATAGCGGTTGAGGTCGGGGACGACCTTGGTGACCGCCTCGGCCACCGCGTCCACGACGACCTGCGGCACGGGGTAGGAGGACTCGTTGGTGTTGAGCTGCACCGGGACGTCGAGCTGCGGCGCGCCGTAGGCCGTGCGACCGCGCAGGTCCGGGCGCAGCAGCCCCTCGATCTGGACGGCCGCGCGAGAAGCGCTGTCGCTCATGCGCGCTCCCCCGCCGGCGCCGGGACCTCGTCGCCGAAGCGCGCCGTGACCGCCTGCCCGTGGCCGGGCAGGTCCTCGGACTGGGCGAGCGTGACCACGTGCCGGGCGACGTCGCGCAGAGCCGCCTCCGAGTAGTCGACGACGTGGATCCCGCGCAGGAAGGACTGGACCGACAGGCCGCTGGAGTAGGCCGCGGACCCTCCGGTGGGCAGCACGTGGTTGGATCCCGCCGCGTAGTCGCCGAGGCTCACCGGCGAGTAGGGGCCGACGAAGATCGCGCCGGCGTTGCGGATGCGGGCGGCGACCGCGGCGGCGTCGCGCGTCTGGACCTCGAGGTGCTCGGCGGCGTAGGCGTCGACCACGCGCACCCCCTCGTCGAGGTCGTCGACCAGGACGATGCCGGACTGGTTGCCGGTCAGCGCGGTGCGGACCCGCTCGGCGTGCTTGGTCTCGGGGACGCGTCGCTCGACGGCGGCGACCACGGCGCGAGCGAGCTCCTCGGAGTCGGTGACCAGCACGGACCCCGCGAGCGGGTCGTGCTCGGCCTGGCTGATCAGGTCCGCCGCGACGTGCTCGGGGTCGGCCGAGTCGTCGGCGAGCACCGCGATCTCGGTCGGCCCGGCCTCGGCGTCGATGCCGATGACGCCCTGCAGCAGCCGCTTGGCCGAGGCGACGTAGACGTTGCCCGGGCCGGTGACCAGATCGGCGGGCTCGATCGCGGGGGTGCCGGTCGCGTCGTCGGCGGCCACGCCGTAGGCGAACATCGCGACGGCCTGGGCCCCGCCCACGGCATACACCTCGTCCACCCCGAGGAGGGCGCACGCGGCGAGGATCGTCGGGTGCGGGTAGCCCGCGAACACCCCGGAGCTCTCGCGCTGGGGCGGGCTGGTCACCGCGAGGGAGCCGACGCCGGCCTCCTGCGCGGGGACGACGTTCATCACCACGCTGGAGGGATAGACGGCCAGACCGCCGGGGACGTAGAGCCCCACGCGCTCGACCGGCACCCACCGCTCGGTGACCGTCCCGCCCGGCACGACCTGGGTGGTGACGTCCTCGCGACGCTGGGCGCGGTGGACCCGGCGAGCCCGATCGATGGAGACCTCGAGGGCGGCCCGCACGTCGGGGTCGAGCCGCTCGACGGACGCCGCGAGCACCTCGGCCGGGACCCGCAGGCTCGGGGGACGGACCCCGTCGAAGCGCTCCCCCAGCTCCAGCAGGGCCTGCGCCCCACGATGACGCACGTCGTCGCAGATCGGACGGACGACGTCGAGGGCGGCCTCCACGTCGAGCTCGGCCCGGGGCAACGCGTCGCGCAGCGCGCGTGCGTCGAGCACGCGACCGCGCAGGTCATCGATCGAGAGCATGCGGGCCAGTCTAGGTGGTGGGTCGGACAGGCCCGCCGCCCGTCTCACCCGGGTCGGTCGGTCACAATGAGCCGTATGACCTACCCCTACGCCACGGCTCCGCCACGGCCGCGGATCCCGGACCTGCCCCCGCGCGCGACGGAGTACCACCAGCTCCTGCGCGGGCCGAGGCACCGCTGGTGGCGGCCGTTGCTGTCGGTCGTCATCGTGGTCGCGTCCCTGCTCATGGTGGTCATCGCCGTCTCCGGGATCGCGGCCGCCGTGGTGGTCGGGTCCGGTGGCGACCTCGAGGAGTGGATGGACTCGGCGGCGTCCGGCCGGATGTCGCCGTCGGCCTTCCTGTCCACCAACCTCATGCTGGCGGCGCTGATCCCGGTCTCGCTCTTTGCCATCTGGGTCGGGCACACCGTCAACCCCCGGTGGGTGCAGTCCGTGACCGGGCGCTTCCGGTGGGGCTGGTTCGCGCGCTGCCTGGCGGTCCTCACCCCGCTCTGGCTCGCCTACCTCGCCGTCGGGACCCTGGTCGACGGCCTGCCGGACGGCGGCCGCTCCGCGGACTGGGTCGCCCTGCTCGCCATCATGCTGCTCACCACGCCGCTGCAGTGCGCGGGCGAGGAGCTGCTCTTTCGCGGATGGGTGCTGCAGAGCCTCGGGTCGTGGTTCTCCCACCGCTGGGTCGCGCTCGCGGTGCCGACGGTCGTCTCCTGCCTGGCCTTCGGTGCGGCGCACGGCAGCTCGGACCCCTGGACCTTCGCCGACCTGGCGGTGTTCGCCGTCACGGCGTGCCTGCTGACCTGGCGGACCGGCGGCCTGGAAGCGGCCATCGCCCTGCACGTCGTCAACAACGTGCTGGTGATGGCGCTGTCGCTCGCGCTCGGCGGCTTCGACGAGGGCTTCATCGACGGCGACACCAAGGGCTCGCCGCTCGCCGTCCTGACCTCCGTCGTGATCATGGCCATCGCCTACGCCCTGGTCGCCTGGCAGGCGCGACGCGTGGACCTGCAGCGCCGCAGCACCCCGCAGATCCCGCCACCACCCGTCGTGCCCCTCGCCCCGGGCCCGGTGCCCCCGGTGCACCCGGTGCACCCGGTGCCGCAGCCGGGGCAGGACGGCGGCCACGCCGGCGGGTGGCACCCGCCATACGGCAGCTGAGTCAGGCATGGGTCCTGCCACGGGCTCCGGCTCCTCGCTCGTCTCGGTCGGGAGCACCGCCGACGTCGTCCGCCTCGTCCTCGTCGTCGCGCTGCTCGCGCTCGCGGCCGCGGGCGTCCACCGGTGGGGCGGACTGGGTCACTCGGGCGCGACCCTCACCGCTGCGGGCCGGGCAACGGTCCAGCTCGCCGTCGTGGGCCTGCTCATCGCCGCGGTGCTCGAGAGCTGGTGGCTCACCCTGGGCTTCGTCGCGCTCATGCTGGGCGTGGCGTCCGTGACCGCCGGCCGACGGGTGCTGCCCGGCCGCGGGACCTGGTGGGCGGCGCTGCCGGTGTGCCTCGGCGCGGTCCCGGTCGGGCTCGCGCTCGCCGTCTCCGGCGTGATCCCCCTGCGGCCCGTGGCCCTGGTCCCGATCCTCGGCATCCTGATCGGCAACGCCATGACGGCCACCACGCTGGCCGGCAAGCGCACCCTCGACGCGCTGGCGACCCGGCACGGGGAGTTCGAGGCCGGCCAGTCGATCGGCCTCGTCGACCGCGACGCGGCCCTGCTCGTCGCCCGGGAGGACGCCGCCCTCGCGCTCGTCCCCGGCATGGACCAGACCCGCACCGTGGGTCTCGTGACGCTGCCCGGGGCGTTCGTCGGGACGCTGCTCGGTGGGGCGACGCCGCTCGAGGCCGCCGCCGTCCAGCTCGTCGTCCTGGCGGCGCTGCTGCTCGTGCAGGCGCTCGCCGTCGTGACCATGCTCGAGCTGGTCGCGCGTGGCCGCATCGGCGACTACGGCCGCCGCACCGACTGAGGTCAGGCGCTCCAGGCGATCCTGTCCACGAGCATCGAGAGCGGCTCGGGCAGCTCGTCGCGCGACAGCTCGGCGGCGAGCACCCCGGCGACCTGCTCCTTACGCCCGGACGCGACGCCGCAGAAGCGATGGAGCTGCTCGGCCAGCGGACGGTCGGCCCACGCCGGCTGGATCTGCAGCGCCTCGAGCTTGCCGCCGAGCCCCGCGCTCTGGATCGCCTCGACGGCGCGACTCGTCCCGAGGGCGCGGATCAGCTCGTCCTCCAGGTCCGCCTCGCACACGAAGAAGCCGTACGCCGGCAGGTCGCTCGCGTCGCTGACCGGGCAGCCGTCGGCGACGAGCGCCCGCTCGACGAACCTCACCTCGGCCGCGTCGCACATCCCCACCACGTCGGCGTCCGGCTGGAGCTGCCGGATCTCCGGCAGCACCCGCCCGATGTTGGTGACGCCCTGCAGGTTGCGCAGCTCGACGTGGTCGCCGCCGATCTCGTTGCGGCGCATGATCGCTCGCACGGCGGCGACGTCGCTAGGGCCTTCGAGCAGGGCGATGAGGGATGGCGTGGCACTCATGCGGCCACCCTAGACTCACCCCTCCCCCGGCATGAGCCCGTATGACGTCCGCCCGCTGGCGGGTCGGCCGGCAGCAGCGCGTCATACGTGCAGGCCTCGGTCCTCACGCGAGCCTGCGTCAGCCCACCGCAGCACTCGCAGGGCGCGCAGGGTGTTCCACCGGCTGGGGCGGCCGTCGCCGTCCTCCATCTCGAGGTGCACCAGCCCCGGGTGGGTGTCCTCCAGCTGCCATCGCCCGTCGGACTGGCGCTTCGACCGCACCACCTCGATCGCCTCCGCGGCGCGCGGGTCCGGCCGGGCGCCGCCACGACGGGTCGGTGATCCCCGCGAGGGTCAGCCACGCTTCGAGTGCGGTGACGGGGCACCGGTCGGTCCTGGAGGCGCGGGGGAGGACCACGAGCTCCGGCCGGTCGCCAGTCTGGTTGGTCTTGGAGCG
Source organism: Arsenicicoccus sp. UBA2120 (assembly GCF_002330965.1). Taxonomy (NCBI): domain Bacteria; kingdom Bacillati; phylum Actinomycetota; class Actinomycetes; order Micrococcales; family Intrasporangiaceae; genus Arsenicicoccus; species Arsenicicoccus sp. UBA2120. The sequence goes on along the minus strand of NZ_DCYC01000077.1, from coordinate 596 downwards.
GGGGAGGGTCAGGACCAGCCCGTTGGCGTGCGCGCCCACGTCACGGACCCGCAGGCCCGCGAGTTCGCTGCGGCGTAGTGCGCTGACGAACCCGACGAGTAGGAGCGCTCGGTCGCGGGCACCGGCCAGGTCCGGCTCGGGTGGGCGGCCTTTGGTCTTCCAGGTCCTGGTGACCGGGCAGGCCTCGAGGATGTCGAACAGCTCGGGTGGCATCAATGGGCGGGCTTGGTCCGGGGGAGCGGCGTGGGTGCGCCGGATGCCTTCCCACACCGTCATGACGCGGGCGTTCGAGGTCGGGTCGGGAAGGCCGCGGCCGGCGTGGACGAACTTCAGCGCTGACAGTCGGCGGGACATAGTGCCGACCTTGGCTCCTGCGGCGGCCAGGTCTGACAGGTATGCCGTCACGGTCGAGGCGGCCGCCGGCAACGGGGCACGGTCGTGCTGGGCGCACCACGCGGTGAACTCTCGCCAGTCCGAGGCGTACCCACGCATCGTGTTCTGGGCCCGAGCGGCCGCGACGTATGCGGCTTCCTCGGCCGACAGGGGCTCGCCGGCTGCTAGCTCTTCGACCACTCGGCCCGGGTCCGAGACGGGGG
>NZ_DCYC01000078.1:0-12968 GCF_002330965.1 Arsenicicoccus sp. UBA2120 | reverse complement strand
CCGCCGGTGTCGTATGCCGCGACCTGCCGGTCCCGCCACGCGCCGAGCTGCGGCGGAGCCGTCGTGTAGTGACCGTGGATGTCGATGATCATGCGGGGCTCCTTGTGGCGGGGCGGGGCTGGCGTAGACGGGGCTGGCGTGGACGGGGCTGGCGTGGACGGGGCGGGCGTGGACGGGACGACGTGTGCAGGACGAGGGTCGGGTCGGGGAGGCGGGGTCAGTCGCAGGACCGGGCGAGGCGCGCGATGCCGGCGAGGACGGCGGCCGCGGCCTCGGGCTGGTCGGAGGCGGAGACCACCGCGCCGACGAACCTGCTCGTGAGCGCCAGGTCCCCCGGGAGCGGGCCGACGACGGCGACGCCCGTCATGCCCTCCAGCTCGGTGCGCTGCTGGACGACGAGGTCGGCGGTGCCGTCGGCGAGCATGGACCCGACGGGGACGCCGGGCGGGGCCACCACGGTGCGGTCGGCAAGACCCCACGCGTCGAGGATGCGGCGGACGGCGTCGCCGCTGGGGCCGGTGGAGATGCCCACGGCGCGGGCCCGCTCGACGGCCGCCCGCAACGCCTCGGGGGTCGAGACGTCCGGGAGGTCGGCGCCGTCGGCGCCCGCCATACGGCTGGAGCCGTCGGCGACCGCCACGACGGCCTCGGTGGCGAGGACGAGCTCCTGCGGCTCGGGCAGGACGTGGCCCTGCGCGGCGAGGCGCTCGATGGCTCCGGAGGCCAGGACGACGACGTCCACGCCGGCGCCCGAGGCCACCTGCTGCTCGACGTCGACCCCACCGGCGGCGTCCGCGACGACGTCGTCAGCGCCGCCCTGCGCCGCGGGCTCGGCCCCGAGCTCCGTCACGAGCCGGGCCAGGAGCGGCGCGGGAGCCTTGGACGAGAGGATGCGAATGGTCATGGGGCACCACCGGATTCGAGGGAGCAATGGGCGCAGGCGCGTGATGACGATGGTGGCACGGCGGATCCGACCCTGCCTCAGGTGGTCTCGATCGTGACGACGGCGGGCCGCTCGGGCGAGCGCGGCGGCGCGTCGTCCGGCTCGTCCGTGTCCCCGATCCGGGGGGTGCCGTGGGCGACGGCGCGGGAGACGCAGGCGCAGAGGCGGTCGTCGCCGGCCTTCTCGTCGGCGGAGAGGAAGACGTCGCGGTGGTCGACCTGGCCGTCCAGGGCGGTCACCTTGACCTGGCACAGGCCGCACTCGCCCTTGCGGCAGTCCCACATCATGTCGACGCCCGCCCGCTCCAGGGCCTCGAGCATCGTCGTGCTGGCGTCGACCCGCACCTCGACCCCGGCCGCGGGGACGCGGACGACGAAGTCCTGCGGGGCCCAGGACCCTGAGTTGCCGAAGGTCTCGAAGCGCAGGTTGGTCACCGGCAGCCCGCGGCGCTCCCACCCGCGCCGCACGGCGTCCATCAGCCGGATCGGTCCGCACATGTAGAGCTCGGTGGACGCGGCCCGCTCGTCGCCGGCGATGTCGTCGAGCAGGCCCTCGACGTCCAGCGGCGTGCCCTCGGCGTCGACGGCGAGGCGGACGCGGTCACCGTGCTCGGCGGCGAGCTGGTCGACGTAGGCCATGGCGGCGCGGGTGCGGCCGACGTAGTGGACGTCGTAGTCGGACCGGCGGGCCCTGAGGGCACGTGCCATGCTCAGGACGGCCGTGATGCCGATGCCGCCCGCGAGGACGACATACCGGCTCGCACCCACCCCCAGGGGGAAGTTCTGCAGGGGCTGGGTGGCCCGCAGCCGGTCACCCGGGACGAGGGCGTGCATGGCGACCGAGCCACCGCGGCTGGCCGCCGACCGGTGGACCGACAGGGCGAGGCGGCGACCGCCGTCCAGCGACTCGACGACGCTGTAGGAGCGCGTGAGGGTGCCGCGGTCCGGTGTGGGGACCCGGACGTCGACGTGCGCCCCGGGGCGGGCGACCTGCGGCTCGGCATACCGCAGGACCACCCGACGGATCCCGTCGGCCGCGTCGTCGACCTCGACGACGTCGACCTCCTGCCAGTGGGCGACCTGGTCGACCGCCATCAGCCTCGTCCCTCCGCGGCGAGCATGCGCTCGATGATGCGGCGGGCCCACATGCCACCCATGTCGATGTTGAGGCTGTAGAACTCGTGCTCGGGGTTGGCGTCGATGGCCTCCTGCTGCGCCTTGAGCATGACCTCGTCCTCGCCGAAGACGCCGTGCACCCCGTTGCGGAGCTGGGTCGTGATCGTCTGGCTCTCGAGGCGGTAGTTGCGCACGAAGGCCCAGAAGTAGTGGCTCGTGCGGTCGGTCTCGGGGGTCATGGTGTTCATGACATAGCCGTTGACGCCCTCGCTGCGGTCACCCTCGGCCGCCCCGGTGCCGGCCTTGGCGACGCCCACGTCGATGCACACCGTCGACGGCGCCTGGAAGTGGATGATCTGCCAGCGGTCGACCTTGCCGGAGAACCCGGGGAACTTGTCGTTCATGTTCTTGAGCCAGAACGGCGGCGGGTCGATGTCGCTCATGTGCCGCGTCACCGTGACGGTGGTGTCCGTGTGGGTGGTGTCGAAGCCGGCCTCGCTCAGCTCCTCCTGCCCGATCGACGACGAGTGGACGAACTCCTCGTGGGTGAGGTCCATGAGGTTGTCGACGACGAGCTGGTAGTTGCAGTCGGCGTGGATCGTCTCGCCGTCGCCCGCCCACTCCGGGGAGGTCATCCGGTGCATGTCGGGGATGGTGTCCGGGTCGGCCAGGTCCGGGTCGCCGAGCCAGACCCAGATGAAGCGATAGCGCTCCACGGCGGGGTATGACGGGACCGCGGCGCTCGGGTTGATCGTCCGCTGCGCCGGCATGTGGGTGCAGCGGCCCGCCGCGTCGTAGCGCATCCCGTGGTAGGGGCACTGGATCTCGTCCCCGACCACGGCGCCGTGGCTGAGCGGGGCGAGGCGGTGCCAGCACGCGTCGGCCAGCACCACCACGCGGCCGTCCGTGGTCCGCCAGAGCGCGAGGGGCTTGTCGCAGACGCGGCGCGACAGCGGTGCCTTGTTGGTGACCTCGTGGTCCCACGCGGCGACGTACCAGGTGTTGAGGGGGAAGGACAGGATCTTGGCGGTGGCCGGGCCCGGGTTGCCGGCGGGCTGGGCGACAGACGTGTGCTCGGTGACGGACATGCGGGACTCCTTCGTCTCCTGGCCGGCGGTGCCGGCCGTTCATCAGTCTTGTGCGTTGTCGGTGCTGCCGCCCAGCCACAGGGCCGAGGCTCAGGTCCTAGGCTCGGGGCCGGTCCCTCAGGGCAGCAGCGTCAGAGGGCGGACTCGCGGGTGGTGCGCAGGCCCAGGAGGCAGACCGCACCGATGATCGAGCCCATGGCCATGGCGATGGCCACGCCCTGCAGGCCCATGCCGCTCTGGAAGAGCAGGCCGGCGAGGACGGGACCCAGCGCGGCGCCGGCGCGGCCGACACCGATCACGAAGCCAGTGCCGCCGGCGCGGACCGCCGACGGGAACGAGTGCGCGACGAGGGCGTAGAGCCCGGAGACGGCGCCGTTGGTGAAGAAGCCACCGAGGGCCGCGAGGAAGGACAGCCCGGCGAGACCGTCGGCGCCGTGGCCGAAGAAGATGACGGCCGCGGTGGACGCCAGCATGGCGCCGATGACCAGCAGGCGGGTCGAGAGCCGGACCGACAGGAAGCTGAGCGTCAGGGCGCCGATGAGGCCACCGACGTTGGCCCACACCAGGACGCCACCGGCGGACGCGGGCGAGAAGCCCATGTCGACGACGATCTTGGGGACCCACTTGAGGATGAAGTAGAAGGTCATGATGTGGGCGAAGTAGGCCGCGGTCAGCAGGATCGTGATCCGGCCGAGGCCGCCGGAGAAGAGCTGCTTGACCGAGGTGCGCGGCTCGTCGGCGGTCATCGGGGGCAGGCTCGCGACGGTGCGGTGACCGAGCTTGGTCATCGTGTCGTTGATCCGCTCCAGCGCGCCGTGCGGACGCTTCTGGACGAGGTAGCCGACCGACTCCGGCAGGACGAAGTACACGACCGGGAGCATCACGACGGACATGACGACTCCGAAGTAGAAGACCGAGCGCCAGTCGCCCGTGGAGGCGAGCAGGCCGGAGGCGATCGAGCCTCCGACGATGGCGCCGACCGGGTATCCCGCGGACATGATCGCGACGAACATGCTCTTGAGCTTGGCGTTGGAGAACTCGGCGACGACGGCGTTGGTCACCGCGAGCATGCCCCCGATGCCGAGGCCGGTGAGCAGCCGGTATGCCGAGAGGACCACGACGCCGGTGGCATGCGTCGCGAGATACATCCCGAGGCCCATGATGACGAGCGAGACCATCAGCGTCTTGCGGCGACCGATCCGGTCGGCGATGTTGCCGAGGATGATCGAGCCGACCGCCATGCCGATGAGCTCCATCGACAGGACCAGGCCGAGCGCGGCCCGGCTGACGCCCCACTCCTTGGCGATGCCGGGCGAGGCGAAGCTGATGGACAGGACGTCGAAGCCGTCGAGGGCGTTGAGGGTGGTCGCGATGGCGACGGCGAGGTACTGCCGCCCGCCCATCCGGCCCTTGGCGAGGATCTGGCGCGGATCCTCATCAAAGCGAGTCGACTCTGACACGTTGGGGGACCTCCGTCTAGTTGCCAGGATTCCTGGCAGGGAGCCCCACAGTGACAGAGGCCACGACGCGGGGGCCAGAGCCCTTCCGCCTGGCAGAAGACCCAGGGTGAGCGGGGGCGGTGGCTCCCCTCAGGAGGCTGCTGCGTCCGCCGCGCGATCCGGGGCGTGGCCAGGCGCGTGGTCGGCCGGGGGCTGGGGCGCGCAGGCGGTCATCAGCACGACCAGCGGCACGATCAGGATCGAGCCGGCGGGCGGGATCGAGGTGCCGGAGTCGTTGGTGAGGAAGCCGACGATCCAGCAGAGCACGATGGCGGTGAAGCCGATGCGCAGCAGGGGGATCTGGCGCTCGAGACGGGTGAGGGGGCGCCCGAGCGAGGAGAGCGGGCGGCGGGCGGCCCAGGCGGCGAGGAGGAGCAGGACGGGCACGCCGAGGTTGACCCACTGCGAGGTGAGCATGGACCAGTTGTTGACGAAGGTGCTGCGCACGACCGAGGTGAGGTCGCCGGTCTCGATCAGGGTGGCGAGGAAGTCACCGATGTGGCTGCGCTCGTAGCGCGGTCGCAGCATGTCGAGGGTCGCCATGACCAGCGCGGTGAAGGCGCTGAGGGCCGCGATCAGGGCCACGCCCCGCCAGGTCGTGCGTCGCCCCGAGGCCTTGAGGGCGAGGTAGCCGAAGCCCCAGACCAGCGCCAGGGACCCGCCGGCCTCGTCCCCGAGGGCGTAGTGCCCGTCGACCGCGACCGTGACGATGCCCATGGCCGCGATCACCCGGGCCGCCCGGCTGGGGTCGCGGCGGGACAGGCGCCCCGTGAGCAGGGAGGCGGCGAGCAGGGCTCCGCTGGCCGTGAGGGCGAACCCGACGTTGCCGAGCCCGTGCAGGCGCCCGCCGTAGACGGGCTGCAACCCCATCATGGTCATCAGCTGCAGGTGACCGCCGAGCACGAGGTCGACGGCGAGGACGAGAGCCGTCGTCGCCGCGAGGAATCCCGCGGGGCCGGCTCGACGGCTCCGCCAGGGTCCCCGCAGCGCGACGGCGGCGAGCGCCGCCGCCCACCCCAGCACCGAGATCACCAGGCCCATGGTCGGGTGGTCCCACCGCCACCACGGCACCAGTCCGGCGAGGAAGGTCGAGACGGGGACGGCGGCCACCGCGGCGGAGGCGATGCGCAGGGCCCGCCCGGCCGAGGACCGACGGATCGTCTGGCCCCGGCTGCGGTCCCGCTGCAGCACGAGCAGGATGACGCCGATGGTGAAGAGCGAGACCAGGACGTAGGTCGTGAAGAACGGCCGCACGAGGTGGTGCTGGACGTCCAGGGCCCGGGCGGTGCCGGCCAGCTCGGCGCGCACGTCGTCGCCGCTCGCCCCGGGCAGCACCACGGGGATGCGTCCCTCGTAGCTCGTGCCGGGCAGCGCCGAGACGCGCGAGGTCACCAGAGCGGTGAGGTCGGTGGTCCGGATCAGCCCGGGCTGGCGCGACGACGCCGACGTCAGTCGCCCCTCGGGGATGCCTGGTCCCCTCATCAGGACCGCGCGCAACGACTCGGGCGCCTGGTCGTCGGCGTGCCCGGTCACGACCAGGGTCGCCTCGCGCGGCAGCCGGTCGACGATCCGCGCCAGCCCGTCGTCGTCGACGCCGTCGAAGGACACGAAGGTGATGGGGCAGCGCCGCAGGTCGGCGCGCCGGGGGTCGGGCTCGTACGACGCCACGGTGCCGTCCTTGCGCACCGCCCCGACCGCCGCTCCCGCCCCCGCCGCGGCGATGCACTGCCCGCGCTCGCGCAGCTGGGTGCCGAGGAGGCCGAGCTCGGCGGGCACGGGCTGGGCCAGCAGCTCGGCCCGCCAGCGCGGGAAGTCCGGGAAGCGCGCCGGGCCGCCCAGCTCGCCGAGGCCGCCGGTCGGGACCGGGCGGGGGATCGGTGGGCAGGGCACGACGGGACCGCTCGCCGGTGCCTCGGGCGTGCCGTCGTCGAGCGAGACGCGGAACCCGGACGACAGGGTGGCCCAGACCGATCCGGAGCAGCTGTGCCCGGCCACGGCGTGGGTGGCGACGTTGCCGATGGCGGCGTCGTCGGCGAGCCGGTCCAGGGTGGGGGTGCGGCGCTCGTCGACGTCGGCCCAGCGCAGGGTGGGCATCGAGACGACGACGAGAGGGCCGGGCTGCGCCACGGGCTCGGTGCGCGTGCGCAGCAGCGGGGTGAGGAGGGTGACGAGGGCGATCACGAGGATCCCGAAGGCCGTCAGGCGAAGGAAGGACCTGCGTGACGGCATCGCTCCAGGGTAGTTGACCGGCCGGGGAGGTGCGTCCCTCGGGCCGGTCCTGTGGTGGGGTGGTGCCATGACGACCGTCGAGGGGCTCAGCACGTATGTCGACGGCGGGGTCGCCCGCCTCGTCCTGGACCGTCCCGCCAAGCGCAACGCGATGAGCCTCGAGATGTGGCAAGGGTTTCCGCACGTCCTGGGGGACCTGGTCGAGGACCCGGCGGTCCGGGTCGTGGTGATCGTGGGAGCCGGGGACCATTTCTGCGCCGGTGCCGACATCGGCGACCTGCTGTCGGGCCCTGACCCGGCCGATCCGATGGTGCCGGTCCGCGAGGCGGACCTCGCCGCCCAGCGGGCCCTGCTGGACTGCCCGAAGCCGACGGTGGCCGCGGTGCGGGGCAGCTGCATCGGGGGCGGGCTGGAGCTGGCCGCGTCGTGCGACCTGCGGGTGGCCGAGGAGGGTGCGCGGTTCGGGTTGACGCCCGCCCGGCTGGGGGTGGCCTACGCGCCGACCGGCATACGGACCCTGCTGGACCTGGTCGGACCGGCGACGACCCGGCGGCTGCTCCTGACCGCCGGCCTGATCGACGCGGTCGAGGCGCACCGGGTGGGCCTGGTCGACGTGCTGACCGGGCCGGGCGAGCTGGACGACGCGGTCGCGGGGCTGACCGACGAGCTGTGCAGCCGCTCGCAGCTCACGATCGCGGCGGTCAAGGAGACGGTGCGGCTGCTGCTCGACGGCGAGGACCCGGAGCCCGCGGCGCGGGCGCGCTATCGCGAGACGATCGCGTCCGGCGAGCTGGCGGAGGGTGTGCTGGCGTTCACCGAGCGGCGGGACCCTCGCTTCTCCTGGGCGGGCGGGCCCGCCTGACGGGTTGCGCCGAACGGGTGGGCTTCGGCGTCGAACGCGGCACGCTGACACTATCCACGGCGTGACGCACGGTCAGGCGACATAACGTTCTGTGACCGCGTGGTGCGAACCCTGCTCCCGTGCCCTCGTCGAAGGACCCCTCCACCATGCAGACCCGTGCTCACGCCGGCGTCGTGATCGCCGCCCTCGCCGCCCTCGCGCCGGCGGTCGGCAGCCCCGTCGCCGCCCATGCCTCGGGCGTCGCCCCCGCCGTCGCCGCTGGGACGTCCGCGCACGCGACCTGGGCCCGACCGTTCGCTCCGGGTCCGGCTCCCGCTCCGGGTCCGGCCCTGGCTCCGGCGGAGGGTCGACCGCAGGGGTGGGCGGCCCGCACCACCTCGGTCACCAGCGCCCCCGGCGCCGTGGCCGCCCCGGCGCTCGCCACCGGCGCCTCGCGGATCCGCGTCGTCACGACCCGGGTCGTCTCCCGCCAGCCCGTCATCAGCACGGCGACCGTCCCGGCAGCCCAGGCCGTCGGCGCCGTCGACCGCGCCCAGGACACGCCCGGCGCCGTGGCCGTCACCGTGGACACGAGGGTGCGCGCGACGGCATACAACGATCCGCTGCGCCCCCAGCAGTGGAGCCTCAGCGCCCTCGGCGGCGAGACCTTCCACGCACGGGTGAGCACCACCGGCGTCACGGTCGCCGTCGTCGACACAGGGGTGGACGGCAGCCACCCCGACCTGCGCGGGGTGCTCGTGCCGGGCGCGCAGTTCCTCGAGCCCTCGGCGGGCGGGACCCGGGGCGCCGGCGCTGTCGACCTCGACGGGCACGGCACGCACGTCGCCGGCATCATCGCGGCCGTCGCGCACAACCGTCTGGGCATCGCGGGTCTCGCGCCCGGCACGCGCATCATGCCGATCAGGGTGCTCGACGCCAACGGTGAGGGGTGGTCGTCCGACATCGCCCGCGGCATCATCCACGCCGCCAACCGCGGCGCCAAGGTCATCAACCTGTCCCTCGGCGGCACCCGCGACGCCGCGGTGGACAAGGCCGTCCAGTACGCCAACGCCAAGGGGGCGGTGGTCGTCGCGGCCGCCGGCAACGAGCGGGCCCAGGGCAACCCGGTGACCTACCCGGCGGCGTACGCCAACGTCATCGGCGTGGCTGCCACCACCAGCGCCCGACGAGCGGCGCCGTACTCCAACACCGGGTCCTACGTCGACATCGCGGCCCCCGGCGACCGCATCGTCTCGACCTATCCCCGGGCCATGGTCCGCTCGGGCTACGTCCGGATGAGCGGCACCTCCATGGCCGCGCCCGCCGTGTCGGCCGCGGTCGCCGGTCTCAAGGCGGCTCGGCCCACGCTGACCACCTCGCAGGTGCAGGCGCTGCTGAGCCGCACCGCGGCCGATCTCGGCACGCGGGGCCGAGACAACACGTACGGCGCCGGCCTCCTCGACCCCAACAAGGCGCTCTGCACGGTCAAGGCCTGCCCCGCGGCACTCACCTGGTCGGGCGTGCGCTCGTGGGCCCCGGTCGTCGGCACCATGGCCACCGGCACGGTGACCGCCCGCACGGTCAACGGCTCCGTCCTCGCCAACGCGCCCGTCCGCACCTGCTGGGCGATGTCGCACCTGCGCGGCCGGCTGCAGTGCTCGGACCGCCGCACCGACGCCGCCGGTCGGGTGCCGACGAGCTTCACCGTGCGCAGCACGACCTCCGTGACCGTCCGCTTCCTGGGGACGTCGGCGGCCACCTCGTCGTCGACGACGGTCACCTACCGGCCTCGCGCGGCCCGCTGACGGCCGTATGACGCCGGGCGCTCGTCATACGGCCGTCAACCGTCAGCCGAGGAGCAGGCGGTAGTCCCAGGGCCCCAGCTCCACGGGCTCACCCTCCACGATCTCGACGGTCTGCTCGTCGGACCCGTCGGAGCCGTCGGACCCGTCGGGCGCGAAGAAGTCGCGGTAGTGGCCCGGCGCGGGGGACTCGCGGAAGGCCACCGAGACCGGCTCGGGGGACAGGTTGAAGGCCGCGAAGACCTTGGTGTCGTCGTCCTGGCGCACGAACGCCAGCACCCGGTCGTCCGCCGTCGTGGGCACCGGCACCATCGGGGCGCCGTGCTTGCCGCTCCAGAGCGCGCGGGTGTCGCGCCGCAGCCGGATCAGCCGGGCGTAGAGGTCGCGCATCGGGTGCTCGGCCCAGACGATCTCGTCCTTGTCGAAGAAGGAGAGCCGCTTGTCCATGCCCGCCTCCTGACCGTTGTGGATCAGCGGCATCCCCTTGCTGGCCACCGAGAGCACGATCGCGGCCTCGAGGGCGTTGCCGAACTGCTCGTACTCCGTCCCCTCCCACGCGTTCTTGTCGTGGTTGGAGACGAACAGCATGCGGATGGAGTCGCGCTGGTAGGCCTTGGCGTCCCACGCGTAGTAGACGCGCAGCGCCTCCAGGTCGGCCTTGCCCTGGGCGATCTTGTGCAGCGCGTCGTTCCAGCTCCAGCCGTAGGTCATGTCGAAGGCACGGTGGTGCAGGTCGCGCGCCTCCCACTCGGCGAGGAGGAAGACGGGTTTGATCTCGTCGAGCACCGCGCGGACCGTCTCCCAGAAGTCCGTCGGCACCATCCCGGCGACGTCGCAGCGGTAGCCGTCGACGTCGACCTCGCGCACCCACCAGGCCATGGCCTCGGTCATCCACTCGCGCAGCTCGGCGTGGGAGTAGTCCAGGTCGATGATGTCGTCCCAGTCCCACCACGGGGTGGGGCGGAAGTCGCCCTTCCAGTCCCGGGAGTACCACTCTGGGTGCTGCTCGATGAGCACGTTGTCCCAGGCGGTGTGGTTGGCGACCCAGTCCAGGATGACCTTGAGGCCGAGGTCGTGCGCCGTGGCGACGAAGTCCTTGAGGTCCTCCACCGTGCCCAGCTCGGCGCTCACGGAGTAGTAGTCGCGCACCGCGTAGGGGGAGCCGAGCCCACCCTTGCGGTTGACCTCGCCGATCTCGTGGACCGGCATCAACCACAGGATCCCGACGCCCAGCTCCGCCAGCCGCGGCAAATGTCCCATGGCGGCCCGCAGGGTGCCCTCGGGCGTGAAGTGTCTCGTGTTGATCTGGTAGATCGTGGCGTTCACCGACCACGACGGGTGCTCGAAGGGGGTCTCGGGGGTGGGCTCGAAGCTGTGGGTCACGCCCTCCAGGCTAGAGCTCGCGCAGCGGCTCGCCGACCGGAGCGCCGGGGGCGTCGAGGTTGAGGACCCGCGCGTGCAGGTGCGGGCGCTGCTGGAGGGCGGCGCGCAGAGCACGGTGCAGCCCGTCCTCGAGATAGAGCGTGCCCTGCCACTTGACGACGTGCGCGAACAGGTCGCCGTAGAACGTGGAGTCCTCGGACAGCAGCTGGCGCAGGTCGAGGGTGGACCGCGTCGTGACCAGCTGGTCCAGGCGGACCAGGCTCGGCGCCACGCCGGCCCAGTCGCGGGTCGTCACCTTGGCGTGCTCGGGATAGGGGCGGGCCTCACCGATGGCCTTGAAGATCACGCTCCGTAGTCTAGTTGTCCGTCCGCGGCGCACGGGAGTTGCCGCGCGCTGGATGGTGCGCGCTGGTCGGCGCACCAGGCGTGCACCACGGCTGCCGCGCGGATCAGGGCCAGGCGACCCAGTCACCGCTATCGTCGGACGCGTGACCGACTCGACCTCGCAGCTCGACCAGATCCGTTCCGGCTATGCCTTCGAGGGCCCCGCCCTGGACTTCGGCGCGGCCGTCGTCGACGGCACCGCCCACCCGGACGTGCCCGTGCGCATCCCGCTCGCCGTGATGAACCGCCACGGTCTCGTCGCGGGCGCCACCGGCACCGGCAAGACCAAGACGCTGCAGCTGATGGCCGAGCAGCTGTCCACCGGGGGAGTGCCCGTCTTCCTCGCCGACATCAAGGGTGACCTGTCGGGGCTCGCGTCCCCCGGCGTCAGCAACGACAGGCTCGCCTCGAGGGCCACGGACGTCGGTCAGACCTGGGAGGCCACGGGCTTCCCCACCCAGCTGCTCACGCTCGGCGGGCTCGGCAAGGGCACCCCGATCCGCTCGACGATCACGAGCTTCGGTCCCACCCTGCTGTCGAAGGTGCTGGGGCTCAACGACACCCAGGAGTCCAGCCTCGGGCTGATCTTCCACTACGCCGACACCAAGGGCCTGCTGCTCGACGACCTCAAGGACCTGCGCGAGGTCATCACGCACCTCACCAGCGACGAGGGCAAGGCCGAGCTCAAGACCATCGGCGGGCTGTCCAAGGCGACCGCCGGCGTCATCCTGCGCGAGCTCGTGACCTTCGAGAACCAAGGCGCCGCAGCGTTCTTCGGTATGCCGGAGTTCGACACCGCCGACCTGCTGCAGGTCGGGGCCGACGGTCGAGGCGTCATCTCCTGCCTCGAGCTGCCCGCCGTCCAGGACCGCCCGGCGCTGTTCTCCACCTTCCTCATGTGGCTCCTCGCCGACCTGTTCCACGACCTGCCCGAGGTCGGCGACGTCGACAAGCCCAAGCTCGTGTTCTTCTTCGACGAGGCGCACCTGCTCTTCGACGACGCGTCGGACGCCTTCCTCGACGCGATCGAGCAGACCGTCCGGCTGATCCGGTCCAAGGGCGTCGGCGTCTTCTTCGTGACCCAGTCGCCCAAGGACGTCCCCGCCGGCGTGCTCGGCCAGCTCGGCAACCGCGTGCAGCACGCGCTGCGCGCCTTCACCCCGGACGACGCCAAGGCGCTCAAGGCGGCGGTCTCCACCTACCCGCGCTCGGGCTACGACCTGCAGGCGCTGCTGACCCAGCTCGGCACCGGCGAGGCCGTCGTCACCGTGCTGTCCGAGACCGGCGCGCCGACGCCCGTGGCCTGGACCCGGATGCGTGCGCCGCAGTCGCTGATGGCCCCCACCCCGGACGCCGAGCTGGACCGGCTGGTGGCGGCGTCGCCGCTGACGGCGCGCTACGCCGCGGCGCAGGACCGCGAGTCGGCATACGAGAAGCTGAAGGCGGCCCAGCAGGCGTCCGAGCCGGCCCCTTCGCCGGCTCCCGCGTCCGCCCCGGCGGAGAAGCCCCAGAAGCCGGAGAAGCCCCAGAAGCCGGAGAAGGACGACCCCGGCCTCGTCGAGCAGGTCGTGCAGTCCTCGGCGTTCCGGTCGATGCTGCGGTCCGCCGGCACGCAGATCGGCCGCGAGATCACGCGCTCGCTGTTCGGCACCGCCCGCCGCCGCCGCTGACCTACCTCAGGTAG
>NZ_DCYC01000056.1:12061-39147 GCF_002330965.1 Arsenicicoccus sp. UBA2120 | reverse complement strand
CGCTCAAGTCGGAAGAGCCCCATTGCCTCGGTCCCCTCCACGCTCATCGCCGCACTAACCCGGGCTTGGCTGCCCGCACTTAGGAAGGGAGGGCCCTCTCAAATAGAGACCCTCGCTTCGCACCTATCAACGACGCAGCAGAAATTGTGAGGCCGGTTGCAATGCCCACATGCGTCTGATATCCCTCGGGAATGCAGTCTCGCCACCATGGGGTCATCAGGACGACAACTATCGCTCCGCAGACCCATATAAACACAGGGGACAATCCTCGCTTTAACAAGATTGTTGACGCAAGGGCTGTGAGCGACATTGACAACATATATCCGTAGGCGATCAGTGGGAGCTGGTTGCCTGGCAACCAGAGCGACATCGCCCATAGTGTGACACCAACCGCGGTACCAGCGACGCTGGCCACCGTCGATTCCCGTACCCCAGAGCGAGATCTCGCCGTGAGCATTGCGACTTCTGGCGCTGCGACAGCAGTCGCAATGATGCCCGCGACCAATGGCGCAACCAATCCACCGGATGGGACGAATTCGGCACCCCAGACTGCACTCAGGATATCCTCTGCAAAATATGTCACCAGGAAGAGTGGCGGTAGAAGCACGGACGCAAGACCGAGGGCTGATCGGCGGGACAGGGCGAGTGCTTCTGTGTACCTTTGTGCGCCAACTAGTCGCGAGAAGCGCGGGTATAGGACGGATGTGACAGCACCCGCGATGAACGACAGGGGGGTGCTGACCGCGAGGGCAGCAGAGGCCATTCCCGCCGAGCCGACACCCCCATCGAGGCGCGCCACTAGGATAGTCATCTGGAACACACCCGCGCTAGCTAGGCCGGCCAAGCTGCTGAGTGCAACAAACTCCAGCATTTCTTTTGACAGCCGCATCGGCTTCATGCTTGGGCGTAAGAAATAGGCGGCGTAGCAGATCAACGCAATTGCTTGTGGAAGCAGGAGAATTCCACCACTCCCCCCAGTCCATGCCAAAATAGCCGCTCCTATTAATCCAGCGGTAGCCATACCAACCTCGAGACGCACCCCGACGGCATTCTTACCGTTCAAAAAGCATGCACTTCTTGCCATTGAATATAGGCTGGCTCCCGCCGTAAGAAGGAATCCCGAGATCGCGTCTACGGGACTCACAGTAAGCGCCAACCACCAACCCACAAGAGTACTCAGCAAAATGCATAACCACAAACACCATGAGGAAAGGCTTCCACCTAGATCCTTGGCTGCATCGCGACCTCCCGCACCCTGTACTTGAGCCACGAATTTCGTTTGTGTCGCGGCGAGGGCCGTCGGGCCAAGCAGTGCCACCCCGAAAGCGGCCGCTGAGATGGTGCCCACGTGACCCAGTGATTCTAGGCCAGACATTCGAGCAACAATAACATTGGTTGCAAGCCGTGAGAATCCTTGTGCCGCCACGCCGACGACACTCCACACAATGAGCCGCAGCCACCTAGATTGATTTGTCATTCACACCGCCAGCGATATGATCTGCGGCAAGGGCCGCGCTTGCAAGCGCTATCCACCAGGCAGCGTCGCCCAGAACAGAGCTCGCCACAAAGGCCCCTAGGGCCACCGACGTAGCCGCGCCGAAACCAAGTGCGGCAGTGCTGGGGTTGCGCTCTGCCCGCTTGAAGCATCTAGTTATGGCTATCGCTATGATAGAAACCAGCAACATCGCGGGAATTAGGCCATAGGCAACGGCCATTTCGAGGATCGAATTGTGGACGTCGGACACTCCAGCCAGTCCTAGATCCGTCTCATGAATCACCTTCTCAATGCGGCCTGGTCCGATGCCGACACCGAAAGACTCAACCAGCATATATCCGGCCTGGGAAATGAGTTCGAGACGCAGTTCGTTGCTGCGTCCACTACCGCTTAGGACTTGCTCAGAGTAGTCCGAGGGAAGACCACCGAACACTAGCAACAACAGTCCGGCCGCGCCGGCAGCGAGAATGAGTTTCGGGACAATGCGGGACACTTTCCCGCCAGAACTGGTTGCGATCACTCCCACGAAGCACAAACCCAACGTAAAGAAGGCCGTCCGACTATACGTCGCGACGTCTGCAAGCAGTAGAATTACTATCGCGATTATAAAAGGGAGGCGGAGGCGAGGGGTGCGTACTCCCACCGCGAACATGGCCGTGACCATCAAAGGTATATGTGCGGCAAAGTTGTTCGGGTTTGTGAAGGTCGCGCCAAGTGCTTTCCCGAAAATCCACGGGCGGCCAGCGACCTGAGGGAGGTGGACGCCCGTAACGAATTCCCCCAGCGCAACGATTGCCATCACCAAGGCACCCATGGCTAAGCCCCACATTAGACCTTGGAACCGGCTGGGACTATTGCGCACTAGGATGACCAGCCCAAACCCCCCTAGCGCCCCCATTGCCTGGACGACGCCTCGGGTGGCACTATCTGGATCTGAGAATGGAGCCCAGATAATAGCCTGAATGACTACTAGGAGGCATATGGCGACCACCATACGCGACGCTCTTCCTAGATTTCTCCACTGGCGTGCCAGGGACAAAGCCCCGTACACCGCTAGGATCAGGGTGAGGATGCGATACGCATGCCACTGCCCCTCAGCGCCAGGTTGAGGTGAAATCCATATGGTCAGGTAGCCCAGGGTAGGAAGGCATAGGAGGAGTGCCCTCACGAGCTGGTGACCCACACCCCCGTTAGGCGCCGTGCGACGTTGACTGGGCTGATTCCGGTGACTCACGACACACCCAGTCGTTGTGGAGCGAGTTGCGGCATGATTTTCCTCACTGCGGATTCCCGGGCCCTTCGTCAGAGCACGTCTAGTCCACGTCCTGTTACGAGCTGACAAGTCGGCGCCTTTTCAGATCTCTTCCGGTGGCCGTGACGGTTCTTGGTACGGGATGGCGTAGGTTGCCGCTACACCCCGTCGCAGTCGCGTCTTGATTGCTCGCCCTGCGGAACCGCGTTATGAGCGGCAAGGGACGGGATGGATCGGGCACCGGCGATCATCGCTTCCGCCACCCGAACAGTTGCGAGGCCCTGGCGCATCGTGACGATGTCGGCGGCCTTGCCCAGGACGGCGTCTCGGAAGTTCTCGTGCTCGGTGCGCAGGGGTTCTGGCTTGGCGATCGCGTAGCGGATCATGTCGCCCTCGCTGACACCGCGGAAGCGAGCGACCTCGTCCCACGTGGTTGCCGTCGTGCCGTTGGCGTGAAAGGTAAGGTCGGCGGTCAGCGTGTCGCAGATGAACGCACCCTTCTCACCCGTGATGACGGTCGTGCGCTCCTTGAGCGGGGACAACCAGTTGACCAGGTGGTTCGTGACGGTGCCGTCGGCCAGGGTGCCAACCGCAGCGACCAGGTCCTCATATTCTCGCCCGGAGCGGAACGCCGTGCGCGCGGAGATGCTGACGAACTCCTGCTGCGTGACCCACGCCGTGAGATCGATGTCGTGCGTGGCGAGGTCCTTGACCACCCCCACATCAGCGATGCGGCCAGGGAAGGGTCCCTGCCGTCGAGTGGCCACCTGGAAGACGCGGCCGAGCGCCCCAGCCGCGATGCGACGACGGGCCTCCTGCAACGCCGGGTTGTAGCGCTCGATGTGCCCCACGGCGCCGACCAGGCCCTTCTCGTCGAAGGTGCGCGCGAGGCGCTCGGCGGACGGCACGTCGTGGGCCAAGGGCTTCTCGATGAGGGCGTGCACACCGGCCTCCGCGAGCTGGAGACCCACGGGCTCGTGGTAGACGGTGGGGACGGCAACGACGCAGTAGTCGAGGTCGTACTCCAGGAGCTCGTCCACCGAAGGGACCAGATAGCGCCCTCCCGCGACACCGTGCGGGTCGCCGGACTCGTCGGCGACGGCCACCAGGTCGACGCCGTCGAGCGAACCCAGGACGCGGGCGTGGTGCCGGCCCATCATCCCGAGCCCGACGAGACCCGCGCGGAGGCGGTCCTCACGGTTACCCCGCCGACGGCGATCTGCGGTCTCGACGCGCGGCTTCTGGTCAGTCATGTCAGGCTCCTGCCTTCGCGAGCGTGTTGACGGCGGTGACGATGCGCTCCAGTCCCGCGCGGTCGACGCTGGGGTGCACCGGGAGGGACAGGCACTCGGCCGCAGCCTTGGCCGTCTCGGGCAGGTCGACGTCCACGTTGAACGGCGTGAGCTCGTGGTTGGGGACCGGATAGAACATCCCGGACCCGATCTGGTGCTCGTCCTTCAGCGCCTTGGCGAAGGCGTCGCGGCCCTCCGGCACGCGGATCGTGTACTGGTGGTAGACGTGGACGGCGCCCTCGCGCACCGGCGGCGGCGTCACTCCCTCGAGATGGCTGGACAGGTAGGCAGCGTTGTCCTGCCGGGTCTTGGTCCAGGCGTCGACCTTGTTGAGCTGTACACGCCCGATGGCGGCGTGGATGTCCGTCATCCGGCAGTTAAAGCCGACGACCTCGTTGTGGTACTGCTTCTCCATGCCCTGATTGCGGTAGAGCCGCGCCCGGCGGGCGATCTCGTCGCTGGCGCAGGCGATCATGCCGCCTTCGCCGGAGGTCATGTTCTTCGTGGGGTACAGGCTGAACATGCCGAAGTCACCGAAGGCTCCGACCGGCGTCCCGTGCAGCGACGCACCGTGGGCCTGGGCAGCGTCTTCGAAGACCCACAGGTTGTGCCGCTTCGCGACCTCGAGCAGCCGGTCCATCGACGCTGGGTGGCCGTAGAGGTGGACGGGCATGATCGCCACGGTGCGGTCGGTGATCGAGGCCTCCACGGAGGCGGGGTCGAGGCAGAAGGTGTCCGGCTCGATGTCCGCGAACACTGGGGCGGCGCCGGTCAGAGCGACCGAGTTGGCGGTCGCCGCGAAGGTGAAGGACGGCACGATGACCTCGTCGCCGGGCTTGACACCTGATGACAGGAGACCCAGGTGCAATCCCGAGGTCCCCGAGTTGACGGCGACGCACTCGCGGTCGAGGCGGAAGTGTGCCGAGAACTCCTCCTCGAACGCCTTGACCTCGGGGCCCTGCGCCACCATCCCGGAGCGCATTACGCGCGTGACGGCCTCGATCTCCTCCTCACCGATCAGCGGCTTGGCAGGGGGGATGAAATCGGACATCAGCTGGCCTCCATGAGAGTCTCGTTTTGCTCGATGAACTGGTCGCCGGTGCGAGGGCAGGTCCACTCGCGCTCACCGGTCTGCTCGAGGGGTTCGCCGGCCTTGCCCACCCAGCGGATGCGGCGGGCCGGGACACCGGCGACCAGCGCGAAGTCGGGAACGTCCTTGGTGACCACCGACCCCGCCGCGACCATCGCCCAGCGACCGATCGTCACCGGTGCCACGCACACCGCGCGGGCACCGACCGAGGCACCTTCGCGACAGGTGACGCCCACGGCTTCCCAGTCGTCCCCGCGCTTCAGCTCGCCGTCCGGGGTCACCGATCGTGGGTAGTGGTCGTTGGTGAACACCACTGCGGGGCCGACGAAGACGCCGTCCTCGAGCACCGCCGGCTCGTAGACGAGCGCGTAGTTCTGCAGCTTGCAATGTCGCCCCATCCGCACGCCGGTCCCGACATACGCTCCGCGGCCGACGATGCAGCCCTCACCGAGGACGGCCTCCTCGCGCACCTGTGCCAGGTGCCAGACGCTGGATCCCGAGCCGATGACAGCAGAGTCGGCCACGTCGGCGGACTCGACGATCCGCACTCCCTCGCGCGAGCTCATCGGGCCACCTCCGACTCCGGACGGCCCACCGAGATGACACGCACGCCGTCGAACCTGGACCGGTCGAGGATGTCTCGGCCGTCGACGATCACCCGAACCCCAGGCAGGTCGGCGGACTCGAGGTCGCGGTACTCCGCGTGGTCGGCCTGCAGGACGGCGACGTCGATCTCTCGGCCAAGCTCGTACGGCTCCCACCCGAATCCGCGGGTCTCCTCGGCGGAGTACATCGGGTCGTGGACGGCCACCTCGGCACCTGCCTCACGCAGCGCCTCGACGGTGTCGAACACCCCAGAGAACGCGGTCTCCTTGACCCCGCCGCGGTAGGACGCGCCTAGGACGACGGCCCGCGTCCCGGCGAGGGAGCCGCCCATGGCACCCACGGCGAGTCCGACGGTGTACGCAGGCATCGCCTTGTTTGCCTCACGCGCCGCACGGACGACGGTCGCGTCGGGGTCGTTCCACAGGTACAACCGGGGATAGACCGGGATGCAGTGACCACCGACCGCGATCCCGGGGCGGTGGATGTGGCTGTAGGGCTGGGAGTTGCAGGCCTCGATGACCTGGAAGACGTCGACGCCGTGCGACGCCGCGAACCGGCCGAACTGGTTGGCCAGACCGATGTTCACGTCTCGGTAGGTCGTCTCCGCCAACTTCGCCATCTCGGCAGCCTCGGCCGAGCCCAGGTCCCAGACACCGTTCGCCCGCGCCAGGTCCGGCCGCTCATCGAACTGCAGTGCCTTCCCGTAGAACGCGGTGGCGCGACGGGCGCCGCCCTGGGACAGGCCCCCCACAAGCTTGGGGTACTTGCGCAGGTCGGCGAAGACGCGACCGGTGAGGACCCGTTCCGGGGAGAAGACCACGTGGAAGTCCTTGCCCTCGGCCAGTCCGGAGCCCGCCTCGAGACGCGGCGCCCACCGCGTGCGCGTGGTGCCCACCGGAAGGGTCGTCTCGTAGATGACCGTCGTGCCGCGGGCAGCGCGCAGGCCTCGCGCGATGTCGTCCGTGGCGGAGTCCATCCAGCCGAAGTCAGGCCGAGCCTCGTCGTCGACGAACAAGGGCACGACCACGACGACGTAGTCGGACTCGGCGACGGCGGAGGCGGTATCTGTGGTCGCGTCAAGGCGGCCGTCGGCAACGACCTCGCCCAGGTACTCCCCCAGGTGGCCCTCCCCCGGGAAGGGTTCTACACCCGAGTTCACCAGCGAGACGGTTTCCGGGTTCACGTCGGCGCCACGGACCTTGCACCCGGACCGGGCGAACTGGACGGCAAGCGGCAGACCGATCTTGCCCAGACCAACAACGGTGACGTTCACAGCGCTCCAGCTCTCTACAGAATCGCGCGTGCGCGCGGCCCACCCGGATAGACGTCCGTTACGTTACAGCACGTAGCCGAATGTGACATATGGTAACTAGTAACCGAATCCCACCCGTCGCTCTCGCGCGCGAGGTCATCCAGGAGGACAGCTCATGAGGGTCGTCAGTGTCGTCGGAGCTCGTCCCCAGTTCGTGAAGCTGGCGCCGATTGACCACGCCATGACCAATGCGGCAGACGTCGAGCACGTCATCATCCACACGGGGCAGCACTACGACCCCGCGCTGTCGGACGTGTTCTTCTCAGAGCTGGGCATCCACGCCCCCGACGTCCACCTCGGTGTGGGATCCGGGTCGCACGGCGCCCAGACGGGCGGGATGCTCTCGAGACTGGACGAGGAGCTCGACCGCATCCGCCCGGACTGGACGCTGGTCTACGGCGACACGAACTCCACCGTCGCCGCCGCCCTGGCTGCCGTGAAGCTGCACCTGCCGATCGCGCACCTGGAGGCGGGCCTCAGGTCCTTCAATCGCAGGATGCCGGAGGAGCACAACCGGGTCCTCACCGACCATGCCGCTGACCTGCTGCTCGCGCCCACGCAGGTCGCCGTGAACCATCTGGTGAAGGAGGGCTTGACCGAGCGCGCCCTCCTCGTGGGCGACGTCATGACCGACGTCTGCCTGAGCACCCGCAACCGGGTGAGCAACGACACCCCCAGCCTTCCTCCCGAGGTCGATTCCCAGGCCCCGTGGGCTCTGGCGACGATCCATCGGGCGGAGAACACGGACTCACCAGACAGGCTGCTGGCAATCGTGGAGTCGCTCGCCAACGTCGGCATGCCCGTGGTGCTGCTCGCTCACCCACGACTTCGCGCCAAGTGCCGGGAGTTCGGCATCCCGCTGGAGGCGCGCTCGGGCCTTCATGTGATCGACCCGCTCGGCTACCTCCAGATGGTTCGTCTCGTCATGGCGGCCCAGTGCGTACTCACTGACTCCGGCGGTTTGCAGAAGGAAGCGTTCTTGCTCGGCACGCCCTGCACGACCTTGCGCACCGAGACGGAGTGGGTCGAAACACTGGAGGGCGGCTGGAACGTGCTGCACCCCGATACGACTGGGCTGGCCGAAGTCGTGGCGCGGCCCCACCCCAGCAGCCCGCGCGGCACGCCCTATGGGGACGGCCACGCCGCACAGCAGGTCGTCAAGGCGCTGTCTGACCGGCGGGCAGCTGCTGGCGCCTCATGATCACTCATCGTGTCTCTGCATGACGCTGAGTAGGGCACACTAGCCCCATGGATCGCACGGTCGGAGGCAACCTCGCCATCAGCGCCGTCGTTGCCTCTGCCGTCGCCGTGTCCGGCCTGGCACTCAGTGGGTGGTCGCCCCGCAACGCTGAGGCCACCTCCACCGTGGCGACGCCAGCGCCCAGCGTGGCGGCCCGGTCCAGCATCGCCCCTGCACCCACCGCCACGACTACCCCACCCTCCGCCGCCGTGCGACCCACCTCCCGGCCCGTCCCCCACCTCCCCGCCGACCGTCCGGCGACGCTCACCGTCATCGGCGACTCCACGAGCAATCAGCTGGGCGGGTGGGTCAACGTCCTGGGGGAACAGCTCGGGGAGGCCAGGGTCACGCGCGTGCAGCGGATCAGCCAGACGGGGCAGTCGTCCTATCGAGCTCCGATCCGCTACGGCGACAAGGGGCCCGAGCTCCAGGTGTGGAACGCCTCCACGGCAACCCCCTTCGCCGCAGTCACCGACGAAAGAGCCAGGGTGGTGGTGCCGAAGCGACCTGACGTGGTGCTCCTCAGCGTGGGTCGCGCGGCGGACGCCCGGGCGATAGGTCAGCAGCTCTCGACCACCCGGTCATCCATCCTGAAGGCCTATCCGCAGGCACAGGTGGTCGTCGTGAAGCAGCCCGCGGCCACGCCAGCCCAGCGTCCCGCGATCGCGGCCGTCGGCGCGTGGGCCGTGCAGCAGGGTGTCCCCGCCATCGATGTCGCCGCGGCCTTCGCCTCGTCACCCGGTGCCGCCTCGCTGCAGAACGCGGACGGCATCACCGACGCCGGCGCGCAGCGGTGGGCTGCCACCGTCCATCAGGCTCTGACAGGTCGGCGAGCGGCGGCTGATCAGATCAGCGGTGATGACGATCCCGGCGCAGGTTGAGGCGGGCGCCAGGAGGGTGGGCTCAGCATCCGGGCGCTCCGGACCGAGCCCCGATCCTCGGCCTTCGTCGCGCGCATGGCGGTCACCGGCGCTCGACGGCCTTCGAGCGGTTGCCGTCGTCATGGTCGTCCTCTTCCATGCCCGGGTGCCGGGCCTGGACTGGGGCTTCCTCGGCGTCGACCTGTTCTTCGTCCTCTCGGGATTCCTCATCACTGATGGGCTGGTCCGCGCCCACCTCGGGGGCACCGGGGCGGCCCTGAGTGCGTTCTGGGCGCGTCGTGTGCGCCGTCTCCTGCCCGCATCCGCGTTGGTGATCGCCGCCGTGCTGGTCTGGGCGATGACGGCGGCGCCGGCATACCGGCGAGAATCACTCGGGGCCGATGCCTGGTGGACCGCGCTCTATCTGGGGAACTGGCGCTTCATCGAGACCAGCAGCTACTTCGATCAGCAGGCCGTGCCGTCACCGTTGCTCCACATGTGGTCGCTGGGCGTCGAGGAGCAGTTCTATCTGGTCTGGCCCCTGGCGGTGGCCGGCGTGTGGGCTGCCATCGGCAAGCGCAGTCCACGTCTCGCGCGCGTGGCGCTCGTGGTCGTGACTGCGCTGGTGGCGGCGGCCTCGGCGGCGCTGCTCCTGCGCTACGGACGGTGGCACCTCTACGACCGGGCCTACATGGGCACGGACACCAAGGTGTTCGAACCCATGGCCGGGGCACTGCTGGCGCTCTGCGTGGTGCAGGGACGAGGTGCGACCTGGGCGAGACGTGCGGCACCGGCACTCGGATGGGCTGCCGTCGCGCTCCTGGCACTGCTGACCCCGTGGCTCGCCGGGCCCAGGGGAGCCACGGCCGTCTACTACCACGGCGGTGCCGTGGCCTTCGTGGGACTGGCTGCGGTCCTGGTCGCCGCTCTGGCCATCGGTCACGTGCCACTGCTGTCCCCGGCCCTGTCCTGGGCCACGCCCGTCTACCTGGGGCGCATCTCCTACGGCATCTACCTCTGGCACTGGCCCGTCGCCCTCGTCCTCGCCGGTGAGGGGTCATGGTCGGCGGCGCGGACTGCGGCAACCCTGACGACGTCTGTTCTCCTCGCATCGATCTCCTACCACCTGGTCGAGAAGCAGGTGCGCACAGGGAGGTTGGCCTCACGACGGGGACCAGCGCGCGTGATGCTGACCGGCCTGGGCGTCACGGTCACGCTGGCCCTGGCCGCCTCCGTCCTCGGTGGAACGCCCACCTCCTCGGCCGTCAACAGTCTGGTCGCCCTGCCCGGATCCCGTGGTGCCCAGACAACCCTGGTCCTGGGGGACTCGGTGCCCCACCGGTTGCTGCCGGAGCTGTCGGACGCCGCCGAGCGGCGGGGCCTCACCCTGTTCAGCTCGACGGCGGGGGGCTGCTCACCGCTCGGCGTCGTCAACAAGGTCTCACCGAGCGACCAGCGAGGCAGGCGATGTCAGGGCGCGCTCCCGGCCCGGATCAGCGACGGCGTAGCGGCGCACCACCCCGGCACCATCATCTGGTGGTCCCGCTACGAGACGGCGGACAGCATCCACCAGGGTCGGCTGCTCACGCCCGAGCAGCCGGAGTTCTGGACTGCGCAACGGCGGCAGCTGCAGCTGCGGATAGGCCAGCTCACGCAAAACGGCGCGACCCTGGTCTTCGTCGCGACCGACAGGCCCGGCGTGGGCATGTCCAGCAGATGCACTCCTCAGAGCTGCAACCCCTTCCTGCGCCGCATGGTCGACGAGGACCACTACCGGGAGAGGTGGAACGAGATCCTCCGCTCAGCGGCAGCGGGCAACCCGCGGGTTCGCGTGGTGGAGATCGACGACGTGTACTGCCACGACGGCACCACACCGTGCGACGACCGCGACGGGAGCGGCGTGACGGTCCGCTCGGACGGCACGCACTTCTCCGACCCGCAGATGCGGGTGACGGTCGCAGACGCTGTCATCGACCGGGCGCTGGCAGCCCGCCGGGACTGACCGACGCGGTCACGCCCGGCCCTCTCAGCCGTCGCGATAGGTCCGCTCGACGCGCCTGGCGATGTCGCAGGTCACCTCGTAGGTGATGGTGCCGAGCAGCTCGGCCATCTCGTCGGTCGTGATCTCCTGCGTGCCAGAGGTGCCCAGCAGCACGGCCTCGTCGCCGACGGCCACCGGGCAGGGCTCGGACGCGGGCCCGACGTCGATCATCGTCTGGTCCATGCACACCCGTCCCGCGATGGGGTGGCTCCGCCCGCCGACGAGCACGCGCCCCCGGTTGGACAGCAGCCGGTTGTAGCCGTCCGCGTAGCCGATCGGCAGCGTCGCGATCCAGCGGTCCTCCTCGGAGGTCCACGTGCGGCCGTAGCCGACGGTCGTCCCGGCCGGCACCCGCTTGACGAAGCTGACGCGGGTGACCCAGCGGATCGCCTGGCGCAGCGCGACGGTTCGCGGCGTCGACGCGTCCGGGTAGTAGCCGTAGACCATGATCCCCGGGCGCACCATCGTCAGCCACGACGACGAGTGCCCCAGCACGCCACCGGAGTTCGCGGCATGCACGTGCTCGAGGCGTCGGCCGAGGGTGGCCTGCACCTCCTCGACGGTCCGGGTGAAGAGGGCGACCTGGTCCTCGGTGAACGCGTCCTGCGAGGCCGTGTCCGCCACCGGCATGTGGGTGAAGATGCCCTCCAGGCTGACGGATCCGAGGCCTTCGACGTATGCCGCGAGCGCCGCCGCCTCGCCTGCCGGCACCCCGATGCGCGCCATACCGGTGTCGACCTTGAGGTGCACCCGGGCGGGCCGCCCGACCTGCTCGGCCGCCACCTGGAGCGCGTCCGCGCACTCGCGGGACGGGCAGGCCGTGACGACGTCGGCCGCGATCGCCGCCTCCATCTCGGCGCCGGGGAAGCAGTGCGACAGCTTGAGGATCGGCATCGTGATGCCGGCTGCCCGCAGCTCGAGCGCCTCCGGGACGGTCGCGATCCCCAGCCAGTCCGCGACACCCGTGGCCTGGATCATCCGCGAGACCGCCACGGCCCCATGGCCGTACGCATCGGCCTTGACCGCCACGAGGATCGTCCGGTCCCCCACCTGCTCCCGGATCCCCTCGATGTTGGCGCGGATCGCGGACAGGTCCACCTCGGCGTGCGTCGCGTACAGCATGGGTCCGTTATCCCACACGCCAGGCGGACGGGTAGGCCCTGGGTCCACCGATGACCACCTTGTCGACGTACGGGCTGGTGGAGAGGGCGAGCAGCGCGGCGTAGTCGGGGTAGAACGCGATCTCGTCGCCCACCCGCAGCGAGCCCGCGTCCGCGGCGTCCTCGACGTCGAGGATCATGTGGTCGCTGCTCGCGCCGAGGATCGAGATGTTGGGGTCGAGGGGGTCGAGCCCGTCGATGACGACGTCCTGGCGGCCGAGGTTGACGATGGCGCGCAGCCGGGTCCCGCGGTCCTCGAAGGCGGGCTCCTCGCCGAACGCGTTCTGCCCGCGCTTGCCGATCGGCACCGACGGCTTGCGCTCCAGCTCGACCACCTCGACCACGAGGCGCACCGTGTCCTGCCGGGTGCCCGGCCATGGGGAGCGGTCAAAGACGTTGCGCCCCAGCACGATCGACTCCCCCATCCGGAAGTTGTCGATCTCGGCCGGCATGTGCCCCGACGCCAGGAACGGCAGCGAGGCGCTGTTGCCGCCCGACAGCATCGGCAGCTCCAGGCCGGTCGCGGCGCGGCAGGCCTCGCGGACGTCGACGAGCAGCGACATGTTCTCCTCGCTCGGCACCACGCCCCCGAAGCACGCGAGGTTGCAGCCCAGCCCCACGACCTCGATCCCCGGCAGCTGCGCCGCGCCGAACGCCACCTCCACGGCCCGGTCCGGCCACACGCCCTCGCGCAGGTCCCCCACGTCGACCATGAGGATCACCTGGTGCCGCTTGCCCGCCGCCACGGCCGCCTGCGACAGCACGTCCATCGTCTGCAGCGAGGAGTTGAGCGAGATGTCGGCGAACTCCACGATCTCGGCCGCCCGCGAGCGCTCCGAGATGCGCAGCAGCATGAGCGGCAGCTCGATCCCCCGCTCCCGCGTCTGGCGCAGGTTGTCGATGCGGGAGTCGGCGATCAGGTCGACGCCGCCCGCGACCATCGCGTCCACGACGGCGGGGTGGGCGCAGGTGACCTTGGCGACGCCCGCAACGGTCGCGCCGTGGTCGTGCGCCAGCTCGACGACCGACAGCGCGTTGTAGGTGATGCGGTCGGGATAGAGCTCGACGCGCGGCGTCGGGTGGCCGCTCACGGCCGGTCACGCTCGTCCGGCCCAGGCGCCCCGTCCACGCCAGCCACCTCGTCCCCACCGGCCGCCACATCCATGCCGGTCACCCAGGCGCGGAAGGTCGCCCGCACCTCGTCCGGCAGCTCCGTCGCGATCGTCCCCAGCGCCGAGAACAGGTAGTCCCGGTCCACCAGCACCCGCGCCGACGGCTCCGGCAGCAGGTGCGTCCCCACGCCCGTGCACACGGCCCGCAGCGCCTCGGACGACCCCTCGACCCGCGTCAGCGCGCCACCCGTGGCGACGACCCAGCGCACGGCGGTGAGGTCCTTGCCGCGGACGATCTGCTTCTTGCCGGTGGGGGTGTAGAGGTCGGCGAGCGTCCCCGCGTGCCGCCGCACCCCCACCTCGACGGCGCGCGCGCACAGCCAGCGGGTCAGCTCGCGCCCGCGCTCGTCGGCCGGCATCGCCTCGAGGTCGTCCAGCCGCGCCGCCCAGGACTCGTCGCCATAGGCCTCGACGACGTTGCGGGCGTTGACATAGACGCCCAGGTCGCCCTCGACGGTCCGCTTGGCGTGCGGCTCCGGGTCGATGACCTTGGCGGCATGCTCCATCGACCCCTCGGTGACGGAGTGGATGTCGGTCGTGGCCCCGCCCACGTCGACGACCAGGACGTCGCCCAGCTCCTCGGCGAACAGCTCGGCGCCCTTGAGCACCGCGCCCGGCGTCGGCAGGATCCCGTGGTCGGTCAGCTCGGCGAACCGCGCCATCCCCGGCGCCCGCGTGATGTGCCGGTTGAACACCTCGTGGATGAGCACCCGCAGCGGCTCGACGTCGAGCACGTCGACGTCGGGAAAGACGTTGTCGGCCACCATCAGCTCGACCCCGTGCTCCGCGAACGCGCGCGCCACCGCCCGCCGCGCCGCCACGTTGCCGGCATAGATCACCGGCACGCCGAGCTCGGCCGCGACGGGGGCCAGAGCCCGGGCGTTGGCGACCACGACCTGCTTCTCACCGTGGTCGACCCCACCCGCGAGCAGCACGATGCTGGGCGCGATCTCGCGCACCTCGTCGACGTCGTCCTCGTCCAGCGGCCCCGCCGTGACGAGCCTGACGATGGCGCCGGCGCCGAGGGATGCCTCGCGCGCGGCCCGGGAGGTCATCGAGACGGTGAGCCCGTGCACCGTCATACGCAGCCCGCCTGCGGCGGAGGACGAGACGTATGTCGGGAGCCCGGCCACCGACACCCCCGCGTCCGCCTCGAGGGCGGCGATGGCGGCGTCGACCGCATGGCCCACGTCGCCGTCACCGACCGACGTCGGCGCGAAGCCCTGCGCCACGTGGTCCAGGCGCCCGTCGACCCGGCGGAAGCCGTTGACCTTGGTGATCGTGCTGCCGACCTCGATGGTCAGGATGTCGACGCTGCCCATCCACTTCTCCTTCCACCTACCGGCGGTAAAGGCATCGACCGGCCTTCGTTCGCCAGGCTGATGCCTTTACCCCCGGCGGGTCTTTCAGACCTGGCCGCGCGCCCTCAGCGTCTTGACCATGGCGTTGACGACGTGGATGCCCTTGGTGCCGCGGCCGAAGGTCGCGTCGAGCCCGGTCTCGGCCGCCATCTCGCGGTTGACCTGCGTGCCGCCGGCGATCAGCACCACGCGGTCCCGGATCCCCTTCTCCTGGCAGAGCTCGTGCAGCTTGCGCATCATCGTCCGGTGCACGTCGTTGTGGCTGATGATCGTGCTGATGAGGATCGCGTGGGCGCCGGTCTCGATGGCCGCGTCGACGATCTTGCCGAGCGGCACCGACGTGCCGAGGTAGTCGTACTTCACGCCGTACTTCTCGATGCCGCCGTGCTTGATGTCGAGGATCTCGCGCAGCCCGACGCTGTGCTCGTCCTCGCCGACCGTCCCGGCCACGACCCGCAGCCCGGCGTCGCCGACCGCCGCCCGCAGCTCGTCCTCGGGCAGCACGACCTCCTTCTCGGGGATCTTGAGCGTGGACCGGTCGATCGCAAAGGCCACCTTGCCCTTGACCTCGACGAAGGTCCCCTCGGAGGGGTGCATCGGCTGCAGGTTGACGACCTCGGGGTCGACCAGGCCCATCTGCTTGGCCATCTCGACGGCGTAGACGTCGGCGATGTCGACGTTCTCCGGCACGAAGAGCTGGATCAGCACCGTGCCGTCGCCCGCCCACTCGGCCTCGGGCTTGATCATCCCGCCGCTGCGATAGGGCTTGGTCGCCTCGAGGCGCGCGTCGGCCGAGTCCTCCGGGTCGAGCTCGTCGATGTAGACGATCTTGCCGGGGTCGGACAGGGTGTCGCCGCCGATGGCCTCCTCGGGCCGCTCGATGCGGCGCCCGACCAGCTCGTGCACGAACTCCGGGATGTGGTTGTCGCCGAAGTGGCAGGACACCGGCGCGAAGTAGTCGGGGTCGCGCTCGACGATCGAGCCGGCGCCGACGCCGCCCTGGCCGTCGCGGGCGATGCCGTCACCGTTGCGCTCGGGGTACTTCGCCGAGTCGACGAAGAAGCCCTTCTCCACTGCGGCGAAGTAGCCGCCCTGGTCGATGGCCTCCTCGAGGAACGCGACCGCGCGCACCTTGATGTCGCGGACCATCTCGCCGAGCGGGCCGTCGTGCTTGAGCCCCAGCAGCTCGTTGATGCCGTCCAGGCCGCTCCAGGTCTGCTTGACCGTCTGCAGGCCGCGGATGTTGTTGTAGTGCCAGGGCACGTTGCGGCCCTCGTCGGGCGTGATCGTCGACTGTATGTCGGCCCGGGTGAGCATCGAGATGAGCGTGTCGATGGTGTGGGTGCGGACGGCTTCCTCGATGTCCGCCTCGATGTAGCGCGTGTTCTGCTGCGCCCGCATCTTGAAGTCGGAGAACACGTCTCGCAGCGCCACGGCGTAGGGCAGGTCGTACCAGAGCTTGGGGGCGGGCGGGCTGTTGGGCGGCACCGTCGAGAGCCCGATGAGCTCCTTGGGCATGCCCACCATCACCGAGAACGCGCTGTTGATGCCGTGCTGCACCATGAGCTCCGGCATGACCAGCCACCCGGCCTTGGCGGTGGCGTTGGCGTTGTGCGCGCCGTCGATCTGGAAGATGCCGGCCCCGCTCATGACCCGCTTGGCCTCGGCCGCGTCCACGAAGGAGCGATACATGTTCACGTTGCGGTAGAGCACGTTGTACTGCGGGTCCTGGTGGGCGCCGTTGATGCCCTCCTCGGCGAACAGCACGGCCACCTCGGGCCCGGCCACCCCCGAGACATAGGAGTGGAAGTTGATCGGCCGCCCGACCTCGTCCTCGATCAGGTCGCACGCCTTGCGCGAGGCGCGGATCTGCTTGCGGGTGATGGGAACTCCGCCGATGCCCTCGGGCGTGCCCTCGAGGAGCCCGTCGATGTGCGACTGGCCCGTCGTGCGGATCACCATGAGGTGGTCGGCGCCGTGCCACGCGGCCATCCGCATCCGGCGGATGTCGTCCTCGAACCGGCCGCTCGCGATCTCCGTCGTCACCACGCACTTCGGCTGCGGGTCGATCCCGCCGAAGTACTTGCTCGCCGGCAGCCCCAGGCTCTTGGCCAGCGGCGTCGCCATGTCGCGGAAGTGGAACGGCCCCATGTCCACGCCCTCGGCCGGCGCCTCGCGCCACACCCAGCCCTTGCGGCGGGGACGGTAGGACTCCAGGTCGGACAGGATGTTCTCGATGTCGAGCTTGACGTTCTCGTCGAGCGGCCCGATCGGCTGCGGCTGCTGCGTCATCGCCGGGCTCCCTCGGTCGTGGTGGCGGTGGGTGCCGTGGCGGGGGTCGACGCGGCGGTGCTCGACGCGGCTGAGGTCGGTGTGAACAGGCCGTCCAGCACGGTGTCGTCGGCGGCGATCGCGGCGGCCGCGGCCCGCACGTCGACCCCGAGCTGGTGCGCGACCTTGAGCACGACGTGCCCGGCGCCCTTGCCGAGCAGGCCGCGGTCGTGGATCCGGTCGACCACGCCGTGGCTGCTGACCGAGTCGATCCCCATGCGCAGCAGGATGCTTCGCTCGATGGAGGGGCTCGTGTGCGTGCGGGCGAGCTCGACGACGGGCTCCATCATCTGGTGGCTCAGCTCCCAGAAGCGCGTCTTGAGCTGCTCGTCGCTCAGGGCGTCCAGCGCGACCCGGCGCTCCTCGAACTGCTGTGCGCGCCGGTCGATCTCGCCGTCGGCGACGTTGATGTCGCTGGCGCTGGCGGTGCCGCTGGCGGTGTCGCCGCTGCTGCCGTCGGGCTGGTGGGGCTGGGTGTCCATCGTCAGCTGCCTTCCGTGGTGGGGACGTTCGCGAGGACCCACTCGCGCGTGCTGTTGGTCTCAGCCGCGACATAGTCGACGTCCGTGTCGGTCCACGCCGCGGGGTCGAGGACCTTGGCGGCGTTCTTGAGATAGGAGCGGCGCAGCCGGTCCAGGTCCTGCGCCCTGCCCTGCACCTGAGTCAGGTTGTCCGGTATGACGATCCGCTGCCCCGGCACGTTGCCCGCAGGGTCTCCGGTGCTGATCTCGATGCCGCGCTCGCGGGCGAAGGACAGCTGCCGGTTGTGGTGCTTCCCGGCCCCCGTGTACTCCGTCTCCTGCACGACCACGGTCTCGTTCTCGCCGAGCTGCGCGGCCAGGGCGACCGCCGCGGTCAGGCTGGTGTTGCCCGCCGGGCCGCGCTCCAGACCCTCGAGCTTGGTGAGCAGCTCCGTGACGTAGAAGACCTCGCCCTGCGTCACCAGCTGGTAGTCGTCCATGTAGCGCAGGCTGCGAGCGGCGTTGCGCGGCACGTCGGTCCGGTCCGGCCAGGTCGCGAACGGCACCCCGAAGCCCGTGTGCCCGGTCGTGAACGACTTGCGGTTGAAGTCGACGTCCGAGGCCATGTGCAGCCCACCGAGATCCACCGAGCAGGCCACGACCGTGCTTGTCTCGCAACCGACCTCGCGCAGCCCGCGGGCCGTGCCCGTGAGGTTGCCGCCGCCGGCCTGGGTGACCACGACGGCGGCGGGCGGGGCGCCATACCGCTCCTGCACCTCGCGACCGATCTCGGCGCCCAGGGTCTCGACCCCGCGGATCCCGAAGGGGGTGTAGAGCGAGGCGTTGAAGAAGCCGGTCGTCTCGAGCGTCACGAGCATCTGGTAGAAGAGCTCGGGTCCGACCGAGAGTCGTTGCACCTCAGCGCCGTACGCCTCGCAGGCGCGGGACTTCTCGACGATCTCGGGCTGCCCGACGCCGTGGGAGTCGAAGACCTCCTGCAGCACGATGCAGCGCAGCCGCCGCATCGCCGCCTGGGACGCCACGGCCGCGCCGTAGTTGCCGCTGGTGGCGGTCGCGACGCCCGCGTAGCCGCGAGTCCTGGCCTCGTAGCAGGAGATCGACGCGCGCCGCGCCTTGAAGGACCCGGACGCGTTGGCCGCCTCGTCCTTGAGCAGGATGCGAGCGCCCTTGCCCGGCTGCGAGATTCGGCGCACGGCATCGGTGAGGTTGCACAGCTCGTGCAGCGGGGTGCGACCCACCTTGGTCTCGGCCTGGATCTCGGCGATCCGCTCGATCGTGTAGCCCGTGTCGGCCATCATCCGGTCGTAGTCGAAGGCCAGCGGCGTGAGCTCGTAGGTGTCGTAGTCGATCCCGAGCGCGCCGCGCATGATCTCGACCTTGCGGCCCATGACGGCGGCATAGCTCATGTCGCGGGCGGCGCCGCTGCTGCTGCGGGTCACGGCGGTCATCGCCACTCCTCGCCGAGGCCGATGTGGAGCAGCTCCGGCACGGTGGTGCCGAAGCTGTGCTCGTAGGACGGGTTG
The DNA here is from genome assembly GCF_002330965.1 of Arsenicicoccus sp. UBA2120. NCBI lineage: Bacteria > Bacillati > Actinomycetota > Actinomycetes > Micrococcales > Intrasporangiaceae > Arsenicicoccus > Arsenicicoccus sp. UBA2120. The sequence goes on along the minus strand of NZ_DCYC01000056.1, from coordinate 19,930 downwards.
ACCAGCCGCAACGTCCCCGCGTGCTGGTGCCCGATAAGGCTCGTGATCGTGACCGCGTCGCCCAGGCGCGCCTCGGCGTCCAGGAAGCCCGACATCCGCAGGACGTAAGGGGTGCTGCGGGTCTCCTCCGGCAGCTGCGGCGACCGCTGCTCCGGCTCCAGCAGGACGCGCTCGATCTCGACCCACGCGCCCGCGGCGACGACGTCACTCATCACGAACCTCCCTGGCGCTCAACCACGTCAGACGCGGCGCGCGTAGGCGGAGTCGCCCATGAGGGCGGCCGGGACGGGGATGTCGAGCATGCTCTTGAGGCCCGGCGAGGCCTCCACGATCCGCGGGACGCAGTTGACCGCGATGCCCTTGGTGGCCGTGCCCCCGGCATACTCCGGGGTGATCTGCATCTGGATCCGCGGGGTGCCCTCGATGGTGATGTAGTCGCCGGTCCCCTGCCCCTCGAGCTCCGGCAGCACCTGCTGCGGGTGGACCAGCGTGAGGACGACCTCGTCGCCGCGGTAGCCGAGGAGCGTCTGCTTGCAGCCCGCCACCATGCCGGGCTCGACCACCACGTGCGGCGTCTCGCGGCGGACGGTGGAGATGATCGGCTCGCGGCGCTGCTCGATGCGGTCGACGCCGAGGCCGAGCGCGTCCGAGATCATCCGCGCGGACTCGGGGAAGCCGATGTGCCCGTCGACGCTGCCGTCCTCGACGCCCCGGCGGAACTCCTCCTCGGACAGGCCGACGCCCTGGGTGCGCATGACCGTCGGGCCGTATGGCGACAGGTCATTGACGCGGGACGCCTCGATGCTGGTGACCTCGTGGCAGCCGGCCGTCAGCGCCACGACGAGCAGGTCCATGGACAGGCCCGGGTTGACGCCGGTGCCGATGATCGAGACGCCGCCCGCCTTGGCCAGCTCGTCCAGCTCACGCGCGAGCTCGGGGCTCTGCGCCTCGGGCGACGCCATCTCCTCGGCGATGGAGACGCAGTTGATGCCCGCACGCAGGATCGTGCGCAGGTCGTCGATCTGCTTCGCGATCCAGGAGGTCGTCGCGATGACGACGCAGTCGACCTGCTCCTTGTCCAGCACGCTGCTCGGGTCGTCGGTGACGGTCACGCCGAGCGGGTCGATGCCGAGCACCGTGCCGAGGTCCTGGCCGACGTAGTCGGGGCGGCTGTCGATCCCGCCCACCAGCTGCAGGCCGCTCTTGGCGGCCATGAGCCTGGCCATGCCGCTGCCCATGGCTCCGAGACCCCACTGGACGACCCTGATCTGCCGCATCGCTGCTCCTCGTCGCGCGCGCCGGCGGCCGGGCCAGATGGCGTGGCCCACGTCACCGCTGACGTCTCGCTCGCGAGGATACACACGAGAAATCGTCCCACCGAGACGGGGTGTGGCCGGACGTTGTCCCTGCTTGAGGGGTTATGCAGACCCTTTTGCGTGGTTGCGCTCATGCGCCCCCGGCGCCATGCATCCCCCCGCATGTCTACCTCAGGTAGTCACATCGGCCGGGGTTAGCACGCCAGGCGGATGTGACCACCTGAGGTAGTCACATCCGCCCGACTTCGCACCGCAGGCCGATGTGTCGAACCCAGGCGGATCCTGCCCGCTCGCCATCGCGGAAACCTGGGCACCGTCAGGCGTGCCCAGGTTTCCGCAATCCCAGGCATCGCAGCGCCTCACCCCGCGCCCGCCGTATGCCGAAGCCCGCCGCCCGACCGCCGTCGCCGTGTCGGCCGTCGTCCACCGTCTCGACCGTCATCCGCCGTCTCGGCGTCCATCTCCCGTCTGGTGCTGCAGCACCAGACGGAGGCTGAAGCGTCAGACGGGGAGCGGAGCTCGAGACGGAGGTCAGGTGGCGAGCGCCGCCAGCAGGACGTAGCCCGCCGCGAGGAGGGCGAGGACGAGTGCCAGCCCGTTGTTGAGCATGGCGAGGCCGTCGTGCAGCCGGACGCTGCGCCATACGAAGGCCACGGCGATGGCGACGCTGATCAGCATCAGCCAGTCGCGCAGGAACACCTCGCCCAGCGCATCGCACACCAGGCCGACGCCCACGACGACCGTCGTCAGGATCCAGCCGTTCCGCACGGTCGCGGGGTCGCTCCACAGGTCACGCGACACGACGCCTCCCCGGCGGCACCGGCAGCGCCCGCAGCGCCCGCGACACCTGAGCCAGGCGTCCCAACCTCACCACCCGCGGCAGACGCACGGGTCAGTGCAGCGATCCGGCGTCGTGCCGCATCTTGTCGGACTGGCCGCGCGCCTTGAGCTCCTTGCGGATCTCCATCGGCAGGGCGAAGAGCAGCGACTCCTCGGCCGCCACGACCGGCGCGACATCCGCGTAGCCACGCGCCGCCAGCCAGTCGAGCACATCGCGCACCAGCACCTCGGGCACGCTCGCGCCGCTGGTCACGCCCACCGTCGTCACGCCCTCGAGCCAGGCCTCGTCGATCTCGTCGGCGTAGTCCACGAGGTAGCCCGCGTGCGCGCCGTGCTCCACGGCCACCTCGACGAGGCGCACCGAGTTGGAGGAGTTGCGCGAGCCGACGACCAGCATCAGGTCGGTGTCGGGGGCCATCTGCTTGACGGCGAGCTGGCGGTTCTGCGTGGCGTAGCAGATGTCGTCGCTCGGCGGGTCCTGCAGGTTGGGGAACTTCTCGCGCAGGCGGCGCACCGTCTCCATCGTCTCGTCGACGGACAGCGTGGTCTGCGAGAGCCACACGACCTTGTCGGGGTCGCGCACGGTCACGTGCTCCACGGCGTCGGGGTTGTCGACGATCGTGATGTGCTCGGGCGCCTCGCCGCTCGTGCCCACGACCTCCTCGTGCCCCTCGTGGCCGATCAGGAGGATGTCGAAGTCGTCGCCCGCGAACCGCACGGCCTCGCGGTGGACCTTGGTCACCAGGGGGCAGGTCGCGTCGATGGTCTTGAGCTGCAGCCGGGACGCCTCCTCGTGCACGACCGGCGCGACGCCGTGGGCGCTGAACACCACGGTGGCGCCCTCGGGCACCTCGTCGGTCTCGTCGACGAAGATCGCGCCGCGCTTCTCGAGCGTGGAGACGACGTGCTTGTTGTGGACGATCTGCTTGCGCACGTAGACGGGCGGGCCGTAGAGCTCCAGGGCCTTCTCCACCGTCACGACGGCGCGGTCGACGCCGGCGCAGTAGCCGCGCGGGGCGGCCAGCAGGACGCGCTTGTGGTCAGTCTGCGAGTCAGTCACCCACCAAGTCTAGGCGAGCAGACTGGGCCGACCCTGCACCGCGCTGGAGCAATCCGGGTTCGCTTCTGAACACATTCAGAATAGAATGGTGCGCATGCCTCCTACCACCTCCCGCGTCGTGCCGTCCTCGGACCTGTCCCGTCACAGCGCTGACGTGTTCCGGGCCGCTGAGGAGGGGCCAGTCGAGATCACGCGCCGCGACGGGGAGAGCCTCGTCCTCACGCGCAAGAGCGACCACGAGCGTCAGTTCACGGTCCTCAACCTCGCGGCGGACCTCATCGCCGCTTCGCTCGGCCCGGACGACGTGCCCTTCGTCGAGCGGCTCCAGTCCCGTCTCCCCTGGATGGCGTTCCTGTCGGATGGCGGGCGCACCGAGTTCGCCCGGTCTATCGTGGCCACGGCCCGCGCATGCGCCGCGGTCCGCGACTTCGGACCCTTCTTGGTGGAGCTGCACGAGTGGCATGCCACGGCCGAGGCCATGGCGGCCGGGTACACCCGAGTCGAGGACATCGGGTGGTATGACGACCCCGTGCCCGTCCCCGACCCGCGCCTCGCATGATGGCCAAGCGAGGAGGTGTCGCCCACAGGCCCATCAAGAGCGGCGAGTTCACCATCGTCTTTGGAAGCAGCGAGACCGAGAAGGGGTGGGCGGACCTGCGGGCCACCCAGGGCAATGCCCTCGCCGACGCCTGGGACTTCCTCACCCGGACGCCCCTTGAGCGGCAGGCTGGGAATCACCCGCTACGAGATGTCCTCGCCACCGTTACGCGCGGCGGGCGGGTCCACGAGCAGTGGCAGCACAAGCTGTCCGGCGGGGCCCGTCTCTGGTTCTACGTCGACGGCCGCACGGTGGTTCTCGTCCGCTGCCACACGCGTCACCCGAACGAGACCAAGTAGCGCGCCGCCGCTGACCCCGACACGCCCACCATCCCTCGAGGCGTCACCCCGGGTGACGGCGGGGCGTCATACGCTCAGGGGCATGCCCGGCCCCGACCTGCCCGAACGCGCCAACCAGACCACCGCGGAGCAGCCGTGGCCGGTGCGGGTCCTGTCGATGAAGATCGCGGACTACGTCGACAAGATGTCCGGGCTGTGGGTCGAGGGGCAGGTCGTCCAGCTCAACCGGCGACCCGGGGCTGGCCTCGCCTTCCTGACGCTGCGCGACCCGGACGTGGACATGTCCCTCACCGTCACCCTGCCGGGACAGGCGATCGACCGTATGCCGACGCCGCTGTCCAGCGGGGCCCGGGTCGTCGTCCAGGCGCGTCCGACGTTCTGGACCAAGCGCGGGACGCTGCAGCTCGAGGGGCGCCAGGTCCGCGCCGTCGGCGTCGGCGAGCTGCTGGCCCGCCTCGAGCACCTCAAGTCGGTCATGCGCGCCGAGGGGCTGTTCGACCCGGCCCGCAAGCGACCGCTGCCGTTCCTGCCACGCCGGGTCGGACTGATCTGCGGGCGCGCCTCGCAGGCCGAGCACGACGTCGTGCAGAACGCCCTGCGGCGTTGGCCCGCAACGCAGTTCGAGGTCCGCCAGGTGGCGGTGCAGGGCGTCAACGCCGTCGCCGAGGTCAGCGCGGCCGTGCGCGAGCTCGACGCCCACCGCGAGGTCGACGTCATCGTCATCGCCCGCGGCGGCGGCTCGGTCGAGGACCTGCTGCCGTTCAGCAACGAGGCGCTCGTGCGGTGCGTCTCCGACTGCTTCACCCCGGTCGTCAGCGCCATCGGCCACCACGAGGACGCGCCCCTGCTCGACCACGTCGCCGACTGGCGTGCCTCCACCCCGACCGACGCCGGCAAGCGCGTCGTGCCCGACCTGGCCGAGCAGCAGGAGGTCGTGGCGGTCGCCCGCGGGCGGATCGAGCGCGCGCTGCAGCTGTATGTCGATCGTGAGCGGCGCGGCCTGTCCGCCATACGGTCTCGGCCGGTGATGGCGCAGCCCGTGACGCTGGTCGACCAACGGCGCACCGAGATCGGGGCGCTGCTCGACCGGGTCACGCGCCGGATCGAGGCGGGGATCCACCGCGACCAGGCGCGCCTCGACGGGCTGGCCGGACGGCTGCGGGCGCTGTCACCGCTGGGGACGCTCGAGCGCGGCTATGCCGTGGTGCAGCACCGCGACGGATCGGTCGTCACCGACCGCGACGACGTCGAGCCCGAGGAGCTGCTGCGGGTGCGGGTGGCGACGGGCGACTTCGGCGTCCGCGTCCTCGGCTGACCGGCCTCCCTCGCCGACTGGTCAGTTCCCGACCGACCTCCCCCGCCGACTGGTCACTTCCCGACCGACCTCCCCCGCCACCCCTGCACGATGATCGTGAGTGTTTCGTCCAACTTCTTTGGACCAAACACTCACGATCTTGGGAGAGGAGCAGTGGTCGGGACGGCGTCAGGCCTCGTCGTCCTGCGCGTCGGCGTCGGCATTGGCGCCGGGAGCCGAGGCGGGGGCATCGCCGGTGAGCCGGGCCTCCGCCTGGTCGAGCCACGTGGAGCAGTGCGCGGCCAGCGCCTCGCCCCGCTCCCACAGACGCAGGCTGTCCTCGAGCGGCAGCTGCCCCGCCTCGAGCTGAGACACGATGGTCACCAGCTCGTCGCGGGCCTGCTCGTAGGTCAGGTCCTCGATCGGACGCTCGGTGCTCGGGGGCTTCAGGTCGGCCATGGACCCACCCTAGGCGCGCGGGCCGATCGGTCAGAAGAGGTCGGCGCCGACACGTGTGCCACCCCGGTGGCCGGGTCGGGGCCAGGCCGACGCGGGGTCAGCGCAAGGCGGGCGACAGCTTCTGCGCCTGGGCGGCGGCCTCGGCGCAGGTGCCGGTCGTCTCGATCACGCTGGTCAGAGCGTCGCCGCCGCGTCGCACCAGCGTGCAGTCACCGTTGCGCGGGTCCGTGTAGCTGTCGAGCGGAACCCCGCCCACCGTCATGACCCCGGCCGGTGCGCGTCCCTTGGTCTGCGCCGTGACCCAGCCGTCGGTGGCCTTGGCGGTCTGGTCGAGGGCGACGTACTCCTGGTCCTTGACGTACCCCACGTGCCACGTCCGCAGGCCGTCCGCCTCGGGCTCGAGCCGCGCAGAGTTGGCGACCCAGCCCTCCCCCAGGCCGTCGAGCTGCGAGAGCTGCCAGCCGGTGCTGCGGCGCGCCTCGGTCACGACGGAGGGCACGTCGACGCTGGGCCGGGCCACGGTGTCGGGGCGCGCCACGAGCGCGAAGAACGCCAGCACCACCGCCGTCACCACCACCGTCGACAGCACCATCGAGGTGAAGGTGCCCATCGCGTGCGGGTTGCGCCGGGGCGGACGCTGCTGGTCGCTCGAGGGGTCCGCGGAGGCGCTGGTGCTCATGGGGCCATCGTCCCCGATGAGACGGGTCAAGGGCCAACCACGCCAGGCGGGTCCGCGACGACCGGGGGATACTGAGGGGCCCGAGCCACCGCCGCCCCGAGGAGTCACCCGCATGACCGACCGCCTGCTCGTCGTCGGAGAGTCCCTCGTCGACATCGTCCACCGCCAGGGCGGAGCCGTCGACGAGCACCCGGGCGGCAGCCCGGCCAACGTCGCCATCGGCCTCGCGCGGCTGGGACATCCCGTCCAGTTCGCCACGCAGTTCGGGCGGGACACGTATGGCGAGATGGTGCGTGCCCACCTGGTGCAGGAGCGGCTGCTGACGCTGACGGACGGGTCCGACCAGGCGGAGTCGACCTCGACGGCCAAGGCGACGCTAGACCCGGCCGGTGGCGCGACCTACGACTTCGAGCTGCTGTGGGACGTCGCGGGGGCGCTCGACGAGGAGCCCGTCGGACACCTGCACACCGGCTCGATCGCGGCGACCCTCGAGCCGGGCGGCTCCGCGGTGGTCGACGCGGCGCTGCGCGCGCGGGCGACGGGCACCGTGTCCTACGATCCCAACGCCCGGCCCACGATCATGGGCACCCCCGAGGAGGTCCGGCAGCGCATCGAGCAGCTGGTCGGCCTCTCGGACGTGGTCAAGGCCAGCGACGAGGACGTCGAGTGGCTCTACCCCGAGGCGACGCCCGACCAGATCATGGAGCTGTGGGGCCGCCTCGGGCCCGAGCTCGTCATCGTCACGCGCGGCGGCCAGGGCGCGCTGGTCCTGCTCCCCCGCACCGGCGAGCGGCTCGTCGCCGAGGCCACCCGCACCACCGTCATCGACACGGTGGGGGCCGGAGACTCGTTCATGTCAGGCCTGATCTCGGGGCTGCTCGACGCCGGTCTGGTCGGCTCGGTCGAGGCACGCGACCGCCTCCGCACGGCCTCGCTGCAGGACGTGCGCCCCGCGATCGAGCGGGCGGTGGCGTGCGGCGCCATCACGGTCTCGCGCGCCGGCGCCAACCCGCCCACCCGCGCAGAGCTCTGACCCAGCCCGCCGCGCCCACCTCCCGCACGACCATTCGTGAGCCGGGAGCTCACTTCGGGTCGCCCGGAAGGAGTTCCAAGCCCCACGGACGACCATTCGTGAGCCGGGAGCTCACTTCGCGTCATCCGGAGAGGCTTCCAGGCCCCACAGGCGACCATTCGTGAGCCGGGAGCTCACTTCGGGTCGCCCGCAGGGGTTTCTAAGCGGCACAGGCGACCATTCGTGAGCCGGGAGCTCAGTTCCCGTCGTCCGGAGAGGCTTCCAGGCCCCACAGGCGACCATTCGTGAGCC